>DDUQ01000073.1:41951-42467 GCA_002344885.1 Comamonadaceae bacterium UBA2334 | reverse complement strand
GGGGAGCCAAATAAAAAGCCCAACTCCGTTGGGCTTTTTTGTTTTTCAGCGAAACTTGGCGTCCATGATCGACCCGAGCATGCCAGAGAATGATCCGGTTTTGCACTGGCTGCAGCCGGGTGAAGATTTCCCGTCTACCCAACAGGCCTGGCCCGCCACATCTGACGCACCCGGCCTACTGGCAGCAGGCGGCACACTCGACACCCCAACGCTGGTGGCCGCGTATTCCCGGGGCATTTTCCCGTGGTTCAGTGACGGACAACCCATCCTGTGGTGGTCAACCGCGCCCAGAATGGTTTTGCGCACGTCGGATTTCAAGCTTTCACATTCGTTGCGGAAACAGTTGCGCCAATTTCTCCACAGCGATCGCCTCGTCATTCGGGTCGATTCTGCATTTCCCGCTGTGATCAGGGCCTGCGCGGCTTCGCCCAGGCCAGGCCAAAACGGCACCTGGATCACATCGGGCATGGTGAATGCGTACATCGACCTTCACCATGCCGGATACGCGCACAGCGT
>DDUQ01000073.1:41336-41735 GCA_002344885.1 Comamonadaceae bacterium UBA2334 | reverse complement strand
CGCGCACAGCGTGGAGACCTGGCTGGATGGCGAAATGGTCGGTGGTCTGTATCTGATTTCTGTGGGGCACATGGTCTACGGCGAGTCGATGTTCAGCCATGTCAGCAATGCATCCAAAATCGCACTGGCGGGGCTTGTGGCACATTGCCTGGCCTGCAAACTCCCGGTCATTGACTGTCAACAACAAACCGCGCACCTGGCCTCCCTGGGTGGAAAGCCTGTCTCACGCACGGAATTTGAAGCCATGCTGACGCAACTGATTGGGTGTCCTGACGTAGATTGGACCTTTGACAAAAGTTGCTGGGCACATTTGCTGGAGGCACGCGCATGACCTTTGCCAAGGACCTGCCACTGGATGCGCTGCAGTTTTACGCCACCGCCCCCTACCCCTGCAGCTAC
>DDUQ01000073.1:0-41116 GCA_002344885.1 Comamonadaceae bacterium UBA2334 | reverse complement strand
CGCCCCCTACCCCTGCAGCTACCTCTCGGGCCAGGTTGCACGCTCCCAAGTCGCCACACCCAGCCACCTGATTCATGCCGACACCTACTCCAACCTGATCACTCAAGGGTTCCGACGCAGCGGAGTTTTCACCTACCGACCCCATTGCGATGGCTGCAAAGCCTGCCTGCCTTTGCGCGTTTGCGTGTCGGACTTTGCCCCCACGCGAAGCCAACGCAGGTCGCAGCAGCAGCATGCCAACCTGGTCAGCCGGGTTCTATCCCCCACATTTGTGCCGGATCATTACCAGCTGTACCTGCGCTACCAGACCCTGCGCCATGCCGGTGGTGGCATGGACCATGACAGCATCGATCAGTACAGCCAGTTCCTTCTTCAGAGCCGCGTGAACACCCGTCTGATTGAGTTTTCAACGCCGACCACCACTGATGACTGCACTGTTCCTGGTGCACCCGAAGTCAAGATGGTCAGCATTGTCGATGTGGTGGCCGATGGCCTTTCAGCCGTCTACACGTTTTATGAGCCCGAGCGCGGCAGCAGTTACGGCACCTTCGGCATCATGTGGCTCATTGAACAAGCCCGGCAAATGAACCTGCCTTATGTGTACCTGGGTTACTGGATCAACGGGAGCCGAAAAATGGCTTACAAATCCCAGTTCAGACCCCACCAATTGCTGACAGATGGCCACTGGCAAGATTCGGTGACCGCCTCGCGCTGAGAACGCCTCCTTCGAAAGTGCGTTTCACGCTATAAAATGCGAGGAAAAACGCCGCATGACCAAATCAGCCTCCAACTCTTCCTCCACGCCCACGGTCCAGGTGCTGGAGCGCATGTTCATTCTGCTGGACATTCTGGCCGCACACGAGCAACCCGTTAGCCTGAAGCAAATTGCCGAGGCAGCTGGACTCCACCCCTCAACGGCTCACCGCATCCTCAACGACCTCACCCTCGGTCGTTTTGTTGAAAGACCCGAAGCGGGTACTTATCGCCTGGGCATGCGCCTGCTGGAACTGGGCAACCTCGTCAAAGGCCGCTTGAGTGTGCGTGATGCAGCACTGGCACCCATGCGCGACCTGCACAAGCAAATACAACAACCGGTGAACCTGAGCGTGCGCCAGGGCGACGAAATCGTCTACATCGAACGCGCTTACAGCGAGCGGTCAGGGATGCAGGTCGTTCGTGCCATTGGTGGTCGGGCGCCCTTGCACCTGACATCAGTGGGCAAGCTGTTTTTAGCCGCAGACGATCCCCAAAAGCTGCGAGCCTATGCCACCCGAACCGGCCTCGCAGGACAGACACGCAACAGCCTCACGCAATTGCCCAAGCTGGAAGCCGAGTTGGCCCTTGCACGGGCCAGCGGCATTGCGCGGGACAACGAAGAACTGGAATTGGGCGTGCGCTGCATGGCTGCGGGCATTCGGGACGACCACGGCAAACTGATTGCTGGCCTGTCCATCTCGGCACCCGCAGACAGGCTTGACGAAAACTGGCTACCTAAATTGAAGGCCACCGCCGCCGAGATTTCACAGAGCCTCGGCTTCAACCCCTGAAGGCAGGCTCAGTTCAGGCGGGCCTCGGCCCACTTGCGCACGCGCTCGGCATCTGCAATACGAGTGAGTTTGCCTGCAGAGTCAAGAAACACCATGACAAGTTGCCGACCTGCAACGGTTGCCTGCATCACCAGGCAACGGCCCGCTTCAGAGATGTAGCCGGTTTTCTGCACGCCGATTTCCCATTGAGGATTGCTCACGAGCTGGTTGGAATTACGGTATTGCAAAGTTCGGTGTCCGGCCTCGACCGCATGGCTCGGTGACGTTGACAGTTCACGGATGATGGGCCGACCGTAAGCTTCCGTCACCAATTTCGCCAAGTCTTTTGCATTCGATTGGTTCTGTGGAGACAGCCCGGTCGGATCGACAAACTTGGTGTCGCTCATGCCAAGCGACTTGGCCTTCGCATTCATCTGGTCAACGAATGGACCGAGCCCCTCGGGATAGGTGCGCCCCAGCGCATGCGCGGCCCGGTTTTCACTTGACATCAGTGCCAGATGAAGCATCTCGCCACGGGTCAATGTCGTGCCTACTGCGAGACGCGACCCACTGCCTTTCAATGTGTCGACATCAGCCTCGGTGATGGTGATGGACTCATCCAGGGGCAACATGGCATCGGCCACGATGAGCGCCGTCATCAGCTTGGTGATGGAAGCAATGGGCAACACTGCTTTCGCATTCTTGTCAAACAACACCTCGTTGGTCTGCTGATCCAGCACCATCACGGCATTTGATTTGAGGCCGATTTCGTCGGCCGAGAGATGCAAACCCGCCAACTGCCCAAACGTGGGGCGTGCTGCAGAGCGGGCCTCGACGACAGAGCGGTGAACCTGACGGCGCTGGGCAACTGCCGCCGAACGGTTTGCCTTGGCGACCGGTTTGGCTTTCGAGGCCGCAGGCCGCTTGCCCGCACTGGCAGCACTGACCGCAGGTTTGCCCTTCATTTTCGTGACCCGGTCAGACTTGCTGGCATGAACAGGTGCAGTGGCCATCAATGACGATGCGAGCGCTACCGCCACAAAACGCATGAATGATGAGAACTGTTTGGCCATGTTGTCGCTTCCTGTGCACACGCTTGAGAGCCGCAAGTATACGACCACAAAAAATAGGCAGCAATATCAAAAACTTGCTGAATCTTCCTCATGTAAAAAAACAACGGGGGCTGTGCCCCCGTTGCTCTCTGCGCTCAGGCGCAATGCCAGAACGCGCTGTTGACGACGTTCAACCCTGGGCTGCGACCCGATCAGCCTTGCTGTGCAACTTGTTCAATGCACTGAGGTAAGCCTTGGCCGATGCCACGACGATGTCTGGGTCTGCTCCCACGCCATTCACCACCCGCCCGCCGTGCTGCAAACGGACGGTGACTTCACCCTGGCTTTCAGTCGAACCGCTGATCGCATTGACAGAGTACAGCACCATTTCAGCCCCGCTTTTCACGTGCGATTCGATGGCCTTGAGCGATGCATCCACCGGCCCATTGCCATCGGATTCGCCACGCATTTCCTTGCCATCTACCGTGAAAACGACCACTGCATGGGGTCGCTCACCCGTCTCACTGCGTTGAGACATTGACACCAGTCCGTACTGTTCCTTTTCGGCAGTCACTGATTCGTCGCTGGCCAGCGCCAGAATGTCTTCGTCAAAAATTTCCGATTTACGGTCCGCCAGTTCTTTGAACCGGGCGAAAGCAGCGTTGATTTCACTCTCCGACTCCATCTCGATGCCAAGATCCTGAAGCCGCTGTTTGAAGGCGTTGCGACCTGACAACTTGCCCAACACAATTTTGTTGGCTGACCAGCCCACGTCCTCGGCACGCATGATTTCGTAGGTGTCGCGTGCTTTCAGCACACCGTCCTGGTGAATGCCGCTGGCGTGCGCGAAGGCATTGGCCCCCACCACCGCCTTGTTGGGCTGCACCACGAAGCCGGTCGTCTGACTCACCATGCGACTGGCTGGCATGATTTGTGTCGTGTCAATGGCCACTTCGAGGCCGAAATAGTCTCGCCGGGTTTTCACGGCCATGACCACTTCTTCCAGCGAGCAGTTGCCAGCGCGCTCACCCAGCCCATTGATGGTGCACTCGATCTGACGGGCACCACCGATCTTCACGCCGGCCAGGGAATTGGCGACTGCCATACCCAGGTCGTTGTGGCAATGGACCGACCAGATTGCCTTGTCCGAATTGGGAATTCGCTCGCGCAAAGTCTTGATGAAATTGCCGTACAGTTCCGGAATGGCGTATCCCACGGTGTCGGGCACGTTGATGGTCGACGCACCTTCGGCAATGACCGCTTCGATCACACGGCACAAAAAATCCACATCGCTGCGGTAGCCATCCTCCGGACTGAACTCCACATCGCCCACGCGGCTGCGCGCATACCGGACAGCCTGTTTCGCTTGCTCGAGCACCTGCTCGGGTGTCATGCGCAGCTTTTTCTCCATGTGCAGCGGGCTGGTCGCGATGAAGGTATGGATACGAGCACGGTTTGCACCGGCCAACGCATCAGCGGCGCGCGCAATGTCGCGGTCATTGGCCCTTGCCAGCGAGCAGACCGTGGAATCCTTGATGGCATCGGCAATGGCTTTGACGGCATCAAAGTCGCCATTCGAACTGGCGGCAAAACCAGCCTCGATGACATCGACCTTCAAACGCTCCAGTTGCCGGGCGATCCGAAGCTTCTCGTCCTTGGTCATGGATGCGCCGGGCGATTGCTCGCCATCGCGCAAAGTCGTGTCAAAAATGATCAATTGGTCGCTCATCAACATTCTCCGGTGTGTGGTCTCGTGGACCACGCTTGAAAATTCCCACAGCCCAAAACAAAACGGCCCGCTGCGGGTGCAAACGGGCCGTTGTTGGTTTTCTCTCGCGCGTTACCAAGCCTGCCCGAATCGGACATCCTGTAGTAGCGCAAAAGAAACTTGTTTCATAAACCTGAATGTAGCACAAAGACGCGCAAAGTCTGTCGGTGCTAACCCATACACCGCATGCCAAGGTCAATCATGCAGACCCCTTTCGTCCGGCTCGTCTGTCGATGTGCTGATCACACTCGTCGGACGCCCTTTGGCCTTGCGCCAGACATACAGCACGTAGCCTGAAAATCCGTACAGCACAAACAAACCGAACAGGACAGTCGGCGGATGTATGTTGATGACCGCTATCAGCAACGCAATCATCACGATCACGACAAACGGCACGCTTTTTTTCAGGTGAACGTCCTTGAAACTGTAGAAAGGTACGTTGGTGACCATGGTCAACCCGGCATACAACGTGATGGCAAACACCCACCATCTGAGCTCGGCACCCTGCACACCGGTTTCAGTCATCAACCAGATGAACCCAGCCACCAAGGCTGCAGCCGCCGGTGAAGGCAAGCCCTGGAAAAAACGCTTGTCAACGACAGATGTATTGACATTGAAACGAGCCAGCCTGAGCGCGGCGCAAGCACAGTAGACAAATGCGGCTATCCAGCCCCAGCGTCCCAGGCCATTCAATGACCACACATACGCCACCAGCGCAGGTGCCGCACCAAATGAAACCATGTCCGACAAGGAGTCCATCTGCTCACCGAACGCACTTTGTGTGTGGGTCAGCCGCGCGACCCGCCCGTCCAGGCTGTCGAGTACCATGGCAGCAAAAATGCCCAACGTCGCCAGATCGAACCGACCATTCATTGCCATCACGATGGCATAGAACCCACCGAACAATGCGGCAAGCGTGATCATGTTGGGCAAAATGTAAATGCCCTTGCTGCGCTTGCGTGGCGGTACTGTTGTGCCCGAATCGTCGTCGTAACCGTCTGTCATGCCGTGTATGGAATAGGGGTTGAAGTGTGATTTATCACTTACTGAAAGCTTGCACGGAGTGTACGGCCTGTCGCCCGGCCTCGTGTCCATAAAAAAAGGCCGCACATGGCGGCCCCTCGTCTGAAAGCGCCCGGTGAGGGCGCGCCCGGATCAGTTGCGGGACTGGTCGACCAGCTTGTTCTTGGCAATCCAAGGCATCATGGCGCGCAGCTGGCCACCCACCACTTCGATCTGGTGATCGGCCGTGTTGCGGCGACGTGCGGTCATGCTCGGGTAGTTCAGGCGGCCTTCCTGGATGAACATCTTGGCGTAATCGCCATTCTGGATGCGCTTGAGCGCGTTGCGCATGGCCGCGCGAGACTGCTCATTGATGACTTCAGGACCGGTCACGTACTCACCGAACTCGGCATTGTTGGAGATCGAGTAGTTCATGTTGGCAATGCCGCCTTCGTAGATCAGGTCCACGATCAGCTTCAATTCATGCAAGCACTCGAAGTAAGCCATTTCGGGGGCATAACCGGCTTCCACCAGGGTTTCAAAGCCCATTTTCACCAGTTCAACGGCTCCACCGCACAGGACGGCCTGTTCACCGAACAGGTCGGTTTCGGTCTCTTCTTTGAAGTTGGTTTCGATGATGCCAGCCTTGCCACCGCCGTTGGCCATGGCGTAGCTCAGGGCCAGGTCGCGGGCCTTGCCGGACTTGTCCTGGTGGACGGCCACCAGATGGGGCACACCGCCGCCCTGGGTGTAGGTGTTGCGCACGGTATGGCCAGGTGCCTTGGGAGCCACCATCCACACGTCCAGATCGGCACGGGGCACCACCTGGTTGTAGTGCACGTTGAAACCGTGGGCAAACGCCAGCGATGCGCCTTGCTTGATATTGGGTGCCACGTTGTTGTTGTACACCTCGGCAATTTGCTCGTCTGGCAGCAGGATCATGACGACATCAGCCGCTTTGACAGCATCGTTGACTTCCATCACGGTCAGGCCGGCTTTGCCGACCTTGTCCCACGATGCACCACCCTTGCGCAGGCCGACCACCACTTTCACGCCGCTGTCGTTCAGGTTTTGTGCGTGTGCATGGCCCTGGCTGCCGTAACCAATGATGGCAACGGTCTTGCCCTTGATGAGGCTCAGATCACAGTCTTTGTCGTAGAAAACTTTCATGTTGTATCCTGGTGTTGGGTAAATGGTCCGTCCATTTGAGCCTGTCGAAGGGCTCTGGAATTGCGCCTCGCCCGATGTACAACGGACAAGGACTTCGACAAGCCCAACCCCGACGGAACCGGTTGGGATGAGCTTGAAATCAGTCTGCAGCCGATTCAGACGCGCAGGATTCTCTCACCTCGTCCGATACCGCTGGAACCGGTTCGGACGGTTTCCAGAATGGCCGTGCGGTCAATGGCTTCGAGGAAGGCGTCGTTCTTGCCTTGATCGCCTGTGAGCTCGATGGTGTAGCTCTTCTCGGTCACGTCGATGATGCGACCGCGGAAGATATCGGCCATGCGCTTCATTTCCTCGCGCTCTTTGCCAACAGCACGCACCTTCACCATCATGAGCTCGCGCTCGGTATAGGCACCTTCTGTCAGGTCAACCACTTTCACAACTTCGATCAGGCGGTTGAGGTGTTTGGTGATCTGTTCGATGACATCGTCAGAACCTGTGGTCTGGATGGTCATGCGTGACAGGCTGGGGTCTTCCGTGGGCGCAACGGTCAAGGATTCGATGTTGTATCCACGTGCAGAGAACAGACCGACCACGCGAGACAGCGCACCGGCCTCGTTCTCCAACAGAACGGCAATGATGTGTTTCATGATGAAAGATTCCTCTTTTCGCCGCCCTCCCCCCGCATCGGTAAACGCGAGGCTTGGCGGGCAATAGATTCGTCAAAAAATAAGAGCTATCATCGCATGCTGTACATGCGATGGACGCTCAAAAACCTTATAAATCCTCGGTGGCCAGCAGCATTTCAGTGATACCTTTGCCTGCACGCACCATCGGGAACACGTTCTCGGTGGGGTCTGTGCGGAAGTCAATGAACACGGTGCGGTCCTTGAGCTTGCGCGCCTCGCGCAGCGCTGGCTCGACGTCTTGTGGACGTTCGATCAGCATGCCGACATGGCCATATGCTTCGGCCAACTTGACGAAGTTGGGCAATGCGTCCATGTAGCTGTGGCTGTAACGGCCCGAGTACTCGATTTCCTGCCACTGACGCACCATGCCCAGGTAGCGGTTGTTCAGCGACAGCACTTTGATCGGGGTGTTGTACTGCAAGCAAGTCGAGAGCTCCTGGATGCACATTTGCACCGAACCTTCACCCGTGACGCAGAACACCTCGCTCTCGGGTTTGGCGAGCTTGATGCCCATCGCGTAGGGAATGCCCACGCCCATGGTGCCCAAGCCGCCCGAGTTGATCCAGCGGCGCGGTTCGTTGAACTTGTAGTACTGAGCAGCCCACATCTGATGCTGGCCCACATCCGATGTGATGTAGGCATCGGCATCGCAGGTCATGTTCCAGAGCGTCTCGATGACCATCTGTGGCTTGATGACGTCGCCATTGCCTTTGTCGTAGGCCAGGCAATCGCGGCTGCGCCAGCCTTCAATGGTCTCCCACCAGGCGGACAACGCTTTGTCATCGGGCTTGAGCTGGCTGTCACGGATCATGCTGATCAATTCGGTCAGCACATCTTTCACATCGCCCACGATCGGCACGTCGACTTTCACGCGCTTGGAGATACTGGACGGGTCGATGTCGATGTGAATGATCTTGCGTTCGTTCTGCGCAAAATGCTTGGGGTTGCCGATCACCCGGTCGTCGAAGCGCGCACCCACGGCCAGCAGCACATCGCAATTCTGCATGGTGTTGTTGGCTTCCAGCGTGCCATGCATGCCCAGCATGCCCAGGAACTTGCGTTCTGTGGCGGGGTATGCGCCCAAGCCCATCAGGGTGTTGGTGACGGGATAGCCCAGCATGTCCACCAGGGTGCGCAGCTCTTGCACGGCGTTGCCAAGCAAGACACCGCCACCGGTGTAGATGTAGGGCCGTTTCGCAGTCAGCAGCAACTGCAAAGCCTTGCGGATCTGCCCGCCGTGACCCTTGCGCACCGGGTTGTAGGAGCGCATTTCGATCGACTCGGGGTAACCGTTGTAAGGCGTCTTGTTGTACGAAATGTCTTTCGGCACGTCCACCACGACCGGGCCCGGACGCCCGCTGCGCGCAATGTGGAAGGCCTTCTTCATGACGGTGGCCATGTCGCGCACGTCTTTGACCAGGAAGTTGTGCTTCACGATCGGGCGTGTGATGCCCACGGTGTCGCACTCCTGGAAGGCATCCTGACCGATGGCCGCTGTGGGCACCTGGCCACTGATGATGACCATGGGAATGCTGTCCATGTAGGCAGTCGCGATGCCGGTGACCGCATTGGTCAGGCCCGGGCCGGACGTGACGAGCGCAACGCCCACATCACCCGTGGCCCGTGCGTAGCCATCTGCGGCATGCACAGCGGCCTGCTCATGACGCACCAGCACGTGCTGGATGGTGTCCTGCTTGTAAAAAGCGTCGTAAATGTGCAGCACCGCACCACCTGGGTAGCCCCAGATGTATTTCACGCCTTCAGCCTGCAAGGCCTTGACGAGGATTTCAGCGCCACGGAGTTCGTTGGATTGCGCGCCTGCAGCGGCGGCAGCGGATGCCAGTTCGGCTTTGGAGATTTCCATTTTGAGATGAACCTTTCGAGAATTTCTCTGACGAAATACCTTGGGTGCTTCTTCGTGCGCCCTCGTGAGGCCACGTCGAAACTTGAGACCAAAGCCATTGGCAACCACCATTGGCTGCGCGACCTTGACCCGTTTGCCTTTGAATTGCAACGCGCATTATCGCACTGCAACAAACACATGCCCCACAAATGTGACGACCGGGACGAAAACAGCACGCCCTGCCCCTGCCAACTGCATGCGTCACGCTGAACAGGCACCGACTGTCAGGCTGATCTGCCCGCTCATCCGCAATGCGACAATCCGCCGCTTTAGACGACAAACAGCCCGCTGTTTCCGGTGACGTGGGCAAAGCTAGGCGGATTCAAACTTTTTCGCCACCCTTCGCTTTAATAAATTGAATCTGACGTTATGAATTTGGTAGCACCTCCCCTCCCGAGGCGCCTCGCATGCTGGGTTTATGAAGGCATGCTGCTGTTTGCCGTTGTGTTCACAGCGGGCTACCTGTTTTCGACGCTCAGCCAAACGCGGCATGCGTTGGACAACAGACACCCGATCCAGCTCTTTTTGTTTGTGGTGCTGGGCATCTACTTCACCTGGCTGTGGTCGAAAGGGCAGACGCTTGCCATGAAGACCTGGAAAATCCGTGTGGTGGACGTGAACGGCCGCCCCCTGACGCAGCAACGCGCACTGTTGCGCTATGTGCTGAGCTATGTCTGGTTCATGCCGCCGCTGTTGGCTTCATGGCTCATGGGCACCGCAGGTGCTGAGGCTTACCTGATGATGCTGGCTTGGGTGATCGTTTACGCGCTCTTGACCCGCTTTCAAACACAACGGCAGTACCTGCACGACGTTTGGGCTGGTACACGACTGGTCAGCGCAGACTGACCGCACCCGCCAATCATTTGCGCTCCCTGACCATGCAGCCCCATCAGACCACCAACCCACAGAAACAACGCAAGGGCTGGTCGCGCATCGCCCACGCATTCGGCTATTCCCTGGCCGGGCTGCGAGCCGGCTGGGGCGAGACTGCCTTTCGGCAAGAGGCCATCCTGGCGACGCTGCTGCTGCCAGCGGCCTGGTGGCTGGGGCGCACATGGGTCGAGGTGTCGATGCTGGTCGGCACTGTGATGGCTGTTCTGGTCGTCGAGCTGCTGAACACAGGCATCGAATCGGCGATTGACCGCATCGGACCCGAATGGCACGACCTCTCCAAACGCGCCAAAGACATGGGCAGTGCTGCCGTGCTGCTGAGCCTGATGCTTTGTGGCGGCACTTGGCTGGCCGCCCTCTGGGCCCGACTGAACTGACGACCTGCCTGCGCGGCTTTCACAGCGCTGTGACATCCTGGTCTTGTGCCGACCAGTCCGCTTCCGACACACCCGTCCCGAACATGAATCAACCGACACACACCTCAAACGCCCCCAGTTTCTCTCTTTGCGTGTATTGCGGATCACGCATGGGCGACAACCCGCTGTACGAAGCGGCAGCCACCGAAGTGGGCACTTGGATAGGGCGACATGGGGGTGAACTGATCTACGGCGGTGGCAATGCCGGCCTGATGGGCGTGGTGGCACTCGCGACCCTTGCGGCAGGCGGTAGGGTGTACGGAGTGATTCCGCAGGCACTGGTAGCCCGTGAATGCGCGTTGCAAGACTGCACCGAACTGCACGTGGTGGACACCATGCACGAACGCAAGGCCCTGATGGCCGACAGGGCAGACGCCTTTTTGGCGTTGCCTGGCGGCGTGGGCACATTTGAAGAGCTGTTTGAAATCTGGGCCTGGCGCCAGTTGGGCTATCACTCTAAGCCCATCGGCCTGCTCAACACCGATGGCTATTACGACAGCCTCTTGACCTTCATGCAGCAAACCGTGGGGGCCGGCTTCGTCAGCAACTGGCAGATGGACCTGCTGATGACCGACCCAGCCGCAAGCACCTTGCTGCCCGCATTGGTTCAGCAGGCGGGATTTGGCTCCAGCATCGGCCTGGCGGAAAAAATCTGAGCCAGCCGCCGCTGAATCTGTCTGAGCGACCGACCGAGCCTGGCAGATCAGACTGCCGTTTCGTCCTGTTCACCGGTGCGGATGCGCACCACGCGCTCGACAGGCGACACAAAAATTTTGCCGTCACCGATCTTGCCGGTGCGGGCGGCCTTGATGATCGCGTCGACGCAGCGATCGACATCTTCCGACTTGACCACAACTTCCACCTTCACCTTGGGCAGGAAGTCGACCACATATTCAGCCCCCCGGTACAACTCGGTGTGGCCCTTCTGGCGACCGAAGCCCTTGACTTCCGTCACGGTCAACCCTGTCACACCCTGGTCGGCCAAGGCTTCGCGCACTTCTTCGAGTTTGAAAGGTTTGATGACGGCTGTGATCTGCTTCATGGCTGTAATTCCTGTTAAAAGACGGATTGAACCCATTATGCCCAAGCCATGATCACCCCACACCGCTTTGAACACCTGCCCCAGCACACGCCCATCACCGTCGTCCACCGGGGCGGACACCCGGAACTGGTGCACTACGGGTCTTTCGCCGTCTGCAACGCGCAGGGCAAGCTCCTGGCCAGTGCTGGTGACAGGGTTCAGCCCATGTTCACCCGGTCGGCGCTCAAGCCCTTTCAGGCCATGCCGCTGATTGGCCGGTTTGCCGAACGCTTCCAATTGAGCGACGTCGACGTGGCGCTGTTATGCGCCAGCCACAACGGCGAACCCGCCCATACCCAACGAGTGTCCCAACTGCTGGCCAAGGCCGGGGCTGACGAATCGGCCCTGGCCTGCGGCAGCCATGCACCTTACTTTTTTGGTGCCAACAACCTCGCTCCCGAGCCGGGGGCGGTATTCGGACGCCTGCACCACAATTGCTCGGGCAAGCACTCGGGCATGTTGCTGCTGGCGGCGGCACTGGGAGAACCCCTGGCAGGCTACCTGCACACCGACCATCCCGTGCAGCAAGCCATCACCGCCAGTGTGTGTCACTTCACCGGCGTGCCCCAACCCGCACTGGTGCGGGGGATAGACGGCTGCAGCGCACCCAATTACGCCGTGCCTTTGCCCGCGCTGGCCACGGCATTTGCCCGCCTCACCCTCACCGAACCTGATGACCTGTACGGTGCAGGTCCGCAACGGATCGCCCATGCCATGTGCACGCACCCAGAGATGGTCAGCGGCCAGGGGCGTAACGACCTGGCACTGGCGCGCGCCGGGCGGGGAGACTGGGTGTGCAAGGTCGGTGCAGACGGTGTGCAGGCGATTGCCAGCCGCAGCAGGGGCGTGGCGCTGGCGGCCAAGGTCAGCGACGGCAACCTCAAGGCACTGATGGTCGCGGTGGTGAGTGCCCTGGATCAGCTGGGTTGGCTCGATGAAGCGGCCCGCGCCGCACTCGCCGAATTCACCCCACCACCCATGAAAAACGCCGCCGGACTGGATGTGGGACAAATGGTGCCGGTGGTCCACCTGCAAGGACTGTGACGGCTTGCCCCAGACGGCATCGCAGGCCAGTGCAACCGGCCGTCAGCCCCGGTACTTGCTGGTGATGGGGTAGCGCCAATCTTTGCCGAAGCTGCGGTGCGTGACCCGAATGCCCACCGGGGCCTGGCGGCGCTTGTATTCGTTGATGCGCAGCAAACGTGTGACCTTGTCCACGTCAGCCTGGGCATAGCCTGCCGCGACGATCGAGCCGGGGTGTTCGTCGTTCTCCATGTACCGCTGGATGATGGCGTCCAGCACCTCGTATGCCGGCAGGCTGTCCTGGTCCTTCTGGTCCGGGCGCAACTCGGCGCTGGGTGGGCGGGTGATGATGCGCTCGGGGATGGGGTTGGTCCCGGTGCCATAGGGGTCGTGGGCATTGCGCCACCACGCCAACCTGAACACCATGGTTTTGACCACGTCCTTGATGACGGCAAAGCCACCCGCCATGTCACCGTACAGCGTGCAGTAGCCGGTGGCCATTTCGCTCTTGTTGCCCGTGGTCAGCACGATGCTGCCGTGCTTGTTACTCAGGGCCATGAGCAGCGTGCCGCGGATGCGGGCCTGCAGGTTTTCTTCAGTCGTGTCTTCGGGCAGGTGGGCAAAGTCGAAGGCCAGGCTGGCCTTGAAGGCCTCGAAGTGGGGGCGGATGTCGATTTCGTCATACCGCACGCCCAGGCGGGCGGCCATGTCGCGGGCGTCGATCCAGCTGATGTCTGCCGTGTAGGGCGACGGCATCATCACCGCCCTCACCCGGTCCTTGCCCAGCGCATCCACCGCAATGGCCAGCACCAGCGCAGAGTCAATGCCGCCGGACAAGCCCAGCAACGCGCCGGGAAAGCCGTTCTTGCCCACGTAGTCGCGCACGCCCAGCACCAGCGCGTGCCACAGGTCCGCCTCCGTCGTGTGCTCAGGCACCACAGAGCCGGAAACAGAGATAGCATCCGCATCAATACTGATAAGCGCTGGAGCCAGATTTTCCTCAAAACTGCTCGCACGCATGGCCACCGCCCCGTCCGCATTCAGGGCGAAGCTGCGGCCTTCGAACACGATTTCGTCCTGCCCACCCACCAGGTGGGCATACATCAGCGGCAAACCAGTGCTGGCCACACGCTCGCGCATCGTGTCCTCGCGCTCGCTGCCTTTGCCCGTGTGAAATGGCGATGCATTGATGACCACCAGCACCTGTGCACCGGCGGCTTTGGCGGCCAGCGCAGGTGCGTCAAACCAGGCGTCTTCACAGATCAGCAAACCGCATCGCAGGCAGCTGCCGTCGGCGCCCGGCACGTCAAACACCAGCGTGCGGTAGCCCGGCGTGAAGTAGCGGCGCTCGTCAAACACCTGGTAGTTGGGCAACATTTGCTTGGCATAGGTGTGCACCACCTTGCCCGACTGCACGACGCTGGCGGCATTGTGCAGACAGGTCACGGACACACTTCTCCCCCGCACCCCACCCGATGCCTCGCCTGCCACGCCTTCTGGCATCTGAGACAGGACTTCGTGGCGCTGGGGATGCCCCACCACGACCGTAAGGCCATTGAGATGCGCCGTCTCGCGGCACACAAGGCCCAAGGCATCATCGCAGGCATCGAGGAACGCCGGGCGCAGAAACAGGTCCTCCGCCGCATACCCGCACAGGGCCAGTTCGGGTGTCACCACCATCTGGGCACCCTGTGCATGGGCCTCGTGGGCGGCCTGGATGATCCGGCGGGCATTACCCTGCACATCACCCACCACAAAATTCAGCTGGGCCAGACAGACTTTGAACAACATGAACACACTTGATGTAGGAGAATGGCCCGCAGCGGGAAGGCAGGTGCTGTCTTGGGCGGAAAACGATTATGTCATCCGAGTTTTCGACAGCGTTGACGCATTGACCGAGGCGCAGTGGGCTGCCTTGCTGGCTGCCGAGGATCGGCAAGGCCGCGCAGGCGCACCCTTCATGACACCCGAGTACCTGGGCGCGCTGCAAGGCAGCAGCTGCGCCAGCCCGGCAACAGGCTGGACCTTGTGTCTGGTCACGTTGTGGCAGCACGCTGCTCCGGCCACCTGCGGTGGCACCGCTGCCGACGCCCCGGTTGCTGCGTGTGCCCTGTACATCAAGACCCACTCTTATGGCGAGTATGTGTTTGACTGGGCGTGGGCCGATGCCTACCACCGCCACGGCCTGCACTACTACCCCAAAGCCGTGGTGGCCGTGCCTTTCACACCTGTGCCCGGGCCGCGTTTGCTGGCCAATTGTGATGCTGACCGGCGGCAGCTTGCGGTTGCACTGGTCCAACTGTGTCAACAACTCAAACTGTCGTCACTGCACATGCTGTTTGCACACGATGCCGACATTCGCGCAACCCAGGCTGCAGGCTGGATGCTGCGCCAGACCGTCCAGTTTCACTGGGACAACACGGCTGGCTGGCACACTTTTGATGAGTTTCTGGCCGCACTCAGCCAGGAGAAACGCAAAAAGATCAGGCAGGAGCGGCGCAAAGTGCGCGAAGCGGGCGTGTCCGTCAGCACCTTGCATGGCAAGTCCATCACACCATCTGACTGGGACTTTTTTTACCGTTGCTACGAGCGAACCTATCTGGAGCACGGCAACCCGCCCTACCTGAACCGGGATTTTTTCGCAGAGCTGGCCTCGCGCCAACCCGACAACTGGCTGATGTTTGTGGCCAGTCGCATCGAGCCCGGCAACCCACTGCCTTCTCCCATTGCATGCAGTTTGATAGCACTCAATTCATTCAATAAAGTCGCAGGGGCTAGTTTTAGCGACAATGTTTCGAGTGGCACTGCATACGGACGTTACTGGGGGGCGCTGGAGCGTGTCGATTGCCTGCATTTCGAGCTGTGCTACTACCAACCTTTGGAATGGTGCCTGTCAAACGGCATCACCCGTTTTGAAGGCGGCGCCCAGGGCGAGCACAAAATGGCACGTGCCTTGTTGCCGGTTTCAACCGTCAGCGCACACTGGCTTGCCCACCCTGGTTTTGCCGATGCCGTTGAACGCCATCTGGCGCGTGAGTCAGAGGGCATGGACCGCTACATGGATGCCCTGATCCAACGCACGCCGCTCAAAGCTGCGCAGCTCACGACATCGGCTCCGCACCCGCTGACTGGCAACGCCCTGCCCGCCTCGCCCCAGCAAGGGACGTGACAGCGCCGGGCACGATAATGCCTGCACCACAACCGGGTAACCTTCATGTCACGCACCATCTTTGACACACCCATCGTCAACGGCCTCATCAAAGCTTTTTCCATTGCTTTTCTGAAGCTCACTGGCTGGAAGGTCGAAGGCAGTCTGCCACCCGATGGCAGGCGCAGCGTGCTGATTGCCGCCCCACACACCAGCAACTGGGATTTGCCTTACACGCTGATGGTCGCCTTCGCACTGGGCCTCAACATCCGCTGGATGGGCAAGCAGAGCATCTTCAAGTTTCCGTTTGGCGGGGTCATGCGCTGGCTGGGGGGCATTCCGGTGGATCGATCCAAGTCGAACAACCTGGTGGCTGCATCGGCAGACAGCCTGCGCGAAGCCGAACAACCCTTCCAACTGGTGGTTCCACCCGAGGGCACCCGCAGCAAGACACGGTATTGGAAAACAGGCTTTTACTACATCGCACTGGCTGCCGAGGTTCCTATCGTGATGGCGTACATGGACTACAGCCGCAAGGTCAGCGGGCTGGGCCCGATCTTCCAGCCCACTGGCGACGTGGAAAAAGACATGGCAGACATCAAAGCCTTCTACGCCCCCTTCAAGGGCAAGAACGCACAGCAGTTCGAAGCCTGATCCTGCCCGGCACTGGCCGACCACACCGGCGCTGGGCGGGTGACGGGGTTGCCCCCAGCGCCTCAACGTCTCAGCGCCTTAGCGCCTTAGCGCCTTAGCGCTCTGGGGTACCTGACATATTCCACCAGTTCCTGTACTTTGGGCGGCGGCGGCGGCGTGATCAGGCTGACCACGATCATCACCACAAAGCCCACGGGCACACCGAACACGCCCGCAGAAATGGGCTCAATGCCCCACCAAAGCTCAACCGGTGAGCTGATGCCGAACACACTGCGCAACCAGGGCTGGGTGGTGACCATGTAATAAAACGTGATGCCCAACCCCGACAACATGCCCAGAGAAGCGGCCAGGCCGGTGGTCCGCTTCCAGAAAATGCCCAGCGTCAATGCAGGAAAAAACGCCGCAGCCGCAAATGAAAACGCAGCGGACACCAGAAACAGGATGTCCGCCGGTTTCTGGGCTGCCACGTAGGCTGCAGCCAGGGCCACGACCAGCAAGACCATTTTGGACAGGGTCACCCGTCTGGCGGTGTTGGCATTGGGGTCGATCATTTTGTAATACAGGTCATGGCTGAGCGAATTGGCAATCGTCAGCAACAAGCCGTCTGCCGTTGAAAGGGCGGCGGCCAACCCGCCCGCCGCCACCAGCCCCGACACCACGTAAGGCAAGCCGGCAATTTCGGCTGTGGCCAGCACGATGATGTCGCCCCCGATGCTCATTTCATTCAACTGCAGCACACCATCGCGGTTCACGTCCGTGATCGAAAGCAACTTGGGGTCAACTTTGTGCCAGGCATCCATCCAGGCAGGCAAGGCGTCGAACGAGGTGCCCACCAGCACATTGAACACTTCATATTTGACCAGCACAGCCAAAGCCGGGGCCGTGAAGTAGAGCAACACAATGAAAGCCAGCGACCAGGTCACCGACTCGCGTGCCTGCTTCACGTTGGGCGTGGTGTAGTAGCGCGTCAGCACATGCGGCAAGGCGGCAGTGCCCACCATCAGGCAAAACACCAAAGCCAGGAAGTTGCGACGGGAGAGGTCGAACAGGGCTTGCTCTGCAGGCGTGCCATCGGGGTTACCGGCAAACTGTTCGTCCGAGCGGGGCATGCCATTGAGCGGCAGCGCCTTGAGCCGGGCTTCATCCAACGATTCCTGCCACATGGCCACCGCCGCTGCAGGCTCCCTGGGCAATTTTGCCAGCGCCTTTTCAGCCGCCACCTGTTCTTTCTGGGGCGCAGCCTCAGCACGCAGTGCCTGCACACGCGCCTCCAACGCTGCGCGCTCGGCCGCCAGCGCACGAACAGGGTCAGCCAGTTTCTTTTCGAGTGCCGATGCATGTTCTTCGTAGGCCAGCCTGACGGTGATTTCCCGTGTGTCGATCATCAGATCGATTTCTTTGTCGGCAATTTTTTCCAGCTGGTATCCGTACACCGCTTGCGGCACTGGCACTCCCGTTTGCTTGACGCTGAGCCAGACCACCGGAATCAGATATGCGGCGATGAGGACAATGTATTGCGCCACCTGCGTCCAGGTGACGGCCCGCATCCCCCCCAGAAACGAGCAGACCAGAATGCCCCCGAGCCCCAGAAAGATCCCCAGCTCGAACGCCACGCCCAGCAAACGTGATGTGATGAGCCCCACACCATAAATCTGCGCCACCACGTAGGTGAAGGAGCACAGCAGTGTGGCCCCGATACCCAGCAGACGCGGCCAGTCGCCACCATACCTCTCGCCCAGGAAATCGGGAATGGTGAACTGACCGAACTTGCGCAGGTACGGTGCCAGGAACAGGGCCACCAGGCAGAACCCCCCACTCCAGCCCAAAATGAATGCCAGTCCGTTGTACCCCGTCAAATACAAGGTACCAGCCAACCCCAGAAAAGATGCCGCAGACATCCAGTCGGCACCCGTGGCCATGCCGTTGTAAATGGCTGGCACCCGCCGCCCTGCCACGTAGTACTCGACCGGGTCGGTCGTGCGACACAGGATGCCGATGCCACCGTACACCGCGACGGTGGCAAACAGGAACATGAACCCAATCCAGTCGCGGTGCAAGCCCATCTGCTCTGCCACGCCGAGCACGACCACAAACACCACAAACCAGAGGGTGTACCACTGGTAAGCGCGGTCGGCCTGGCCCCTGAAACGGACTTCCGCTGCCTCGGCTTCGGCTGGTGAATCCCGGAACATATCAGGCATGGACGGGCCTCATGCGTCTTCGTCCAGGCTGTGCGCCTCGTCCAACCGGTTCATCAGAAAGGCATAAACACCCACAATCAGAACGTAGACGACCAGAGCGCCTTGCGCGGCCACCCAGTAGCTGAAAGGCCAGCCAAAGAACCGGAAGCTGAGTTCACGCGCGAAAAACGCCACGCCAAACGTCACCACAAACCACACCAGCATCAACCAACCCGTGATCGCCAGACTCTTGCGCCAGTAGTGCCGCTGGCTGGGCGTGGGTTGGGTGCTCATGGTCGCACCCCTGACCGAAGGACGGTACTGCTTTCAGGGTCACGCCCTGTCGGAGGGTGCCCTGTCGGCACGAACAGCAACGGTTCCAACGACAACGCCTGTCGCGGCGCAAAACCACGCAGACGTGCCAGCCAGTCACTGGCGGCTTTCACATCCTGTCTGTCGACAAACAGCCGCACCAGGCACACGTAACCATCTGGGCACAAGGGCTGCAAGCGAACCTGCGTCAGCCAGGCTTGCTCGGCCCCCTGACGGTCGCCCAACGCTTGGAATGCCTGACCGAGTCCGAACCACGCACGGTCGTGCTGGGGTGCCTGTTCAATGCATGCTCGAAACGCGTCGGCCGCCGCACGCGCATCGCCTAGCTGACCGCAGACAAAACCCAAGTTGAAAGCATGTGAGGGCTCGTTGGGTTGCTGCTCGCAAAGGCGCATCAGTTGCGCCCGTGCTTCATCCCATCGCTCCATTTCGCCCAGCACATGTGCACGCGTCGCTTGCCAATGGCCAATGGCGTGAGCCGAAGCATGCGGCGAAAGCGTGCGTCGCCCCCCCTGAACACCAGCGTCACCACGCCGCTCATGCCAGGCCAACAGGGCATCGGCAGCCCGCAACCGCCAGACGGGATCAGACCGCCATTGCCCGATGTGCCACCGGGCGGACAAAAGCAGATACCGGAACCAGGGAGACGCTGAAAGCATCAGCGGCATGCCTGAACGCCCAACTGCAGGCACAGCTGGATTTTGACCATCGTGACCAGCAGCCAGATCACGCCCAACAGACAAAATGCTGCCAGCGGATGGTGCTGTGCCAGCACGAACCGGGGCGAAAACCACGCCACCAACCTCACGAACGGCTGTGACAGGATGTGAAACAGCCTGTACACCCAGTTGCCCTCGGGTTGACCCCTTGTCAGAACAACCATCGCAGCACGGCCCAGCAGGCTCAGCAAAGCAATTTCAGCGAGGAGTTTGACGAGCAACAAGGGGGTCAGCATGGGCAAGAAAATGAGAGCATCGACTGATTCTGAAGCCCCGCCTTACCGCTGACTGACGACCCGAAGCATTTCCGCCCTCGCGCGGAAAACCCAAGGGAAAACACCGACCGGGTAAACCCGCCCGGATGCTGCCGGGCGGGATGAGCTCATTCGGTGATGGCTTCTTCCGGCTTCGCCTTGTCCGATTTTTTCGGCAACGGCGTGATGTCGAGTTTGACTTCGGACGAGCTCTGCCCCTTCTCGTCGGTCGTGGTTTCGATGTCCACACTCAAACGACCGCCATCGACCAGGCGACCGAACAGCAACTCGTCTGCCAGCGCACGCCTGACCGTGTCCTGGATCAACCGTTGCATGGGGCGAGCCCCCATGAGCGGGTCGAAGCCTTTTTTGGCCAAGTGTTTGCGCAGCGCATCCGAGAAAGTGACCTCCACTTTTTTCTCGGCCAACTGGGTTTCGAGTTGCAACAAAAACTTGTCCACCACACGCAGGATGATCTGTTCATCCAGCGCCTTGAAGCTGACGGTGGCATCCAGCCGGTTGCGGAACTCGGGCGTGAACAGGCGCTTGATGTCGGCCATTTCGTCACCGGCTTCGCGTGGGTTGGTGAAGCCGATGGTGGCCTTGTTCATGGTTTCGGCACCCGCATTCGTCGTCATGATGATGATGACGTTGCGGAAGTCTGCCTTGCGGCCATTGTTGTCGGTCAAGGTGCCATGGTCCATCACCTGCAACAACACGTTGTAGATGTCCGGATGGGCCTTTTCGATTTCGTCGAGCAACAACACGCAATGCGGTTTCTTGGTGACGGCCTCGGTCAGCAGCCCCCCCTGATCGAAGCCCACATAGCCGGGAGGCGCGCCGATCAGGCGGCTGACGGCGTGGCGCTCCATGTATTCGGACATGTCGAAGCGAAGCAGGTCAACACCCATGATGTAAGCCAGCTGGCGTGCTGCTTCGGTCTTGCCCACACCTGTCGGGCCACTGAACAGGAACGCACCGATGGGCTTGTCAGGACGACCGAGACCGGAGCGGGACATTTTGACGGCCGAGGCGAGCACTTCGAGCGCCTTGTCCTGGCCGAAGACCACACTCTTGAGGTCGCGCTCGAGCGTCTTGAGCTTGCTGCGGTCATCGTTGGACACGTTGGCAGGCGGAATGCGCGCAATTTTTGCAACGATTTCCTCAACTTCCGCTTTACTGATGGTCTTTTTACGCTTCGATGCTGGTAGCACCCGCTGTGCGGCACCGGCCTCGTCGATCACGTCGATGGCCTTGTCAGGCAAATGACGGTCATTGATGTACTTGGCGCTCAGCTCCGCGGCAGCCTGAAGGGCAGCCAGCGCGTATTTGACGTTGTGATGCTCCTCGAAGCGGGACTTCAGCCCTTTCAGGATGTCGACCGTCTGCTCCACAGTCGGCTCGACCACTTCGACCTTCTGGAACCGGCGTGACAGTGCGGCATCTTTCTCGAAAATGCCTCTGTACTCGGTGAACGTGGTGGCACCGATGCACTTCAACTGCCCGCTGGACAGTGCCGGCTTCAACAGGTTGGACGCATCCAGCGTGCCGCCAGATGCCGCGCCTGCCCCGATCAGCGTGTGGATCTCGTCAATGAACAGGATGGCATGGGGCTTGTCCTTCAAGCTCTTGAGCACGCCCTTGAGCCGCTGCTCGAAATCGCCCCGGTATTTGGTCCCGGCCAGCAAAGCCCCCATGTCCAATGCATACACATTGGCCTCGGTCAGCACTTCCGGAACGGAGCCCTGCGTGATGCGCCAGGCCAGCCCTTCTGCAATGGCTGTCTTGCCCACACCCGCCTCGCCCACCAGCAACGGGTTGTTTTTGCGTCGGCGACACAGAATCTGGATGACACGTTCGACCTCGTAATCCCGCCCGATCAATGGATCGATCTTGCCGTCTTTGGCCAGTTGGTTGAGATTCTGGGTAAATTGCTCCAGAGGAGAAGCTTTTTCGGCCTTTTCACCCTGCTCTTCCGCCTCGGCAGGCGCGTCGGATGCCTTGGACGGCTCGGGCGTATCGGTCTTGCGAATACCGTGCGCGATGAAGTTAACCACGTCCAACCGGGTCACACCCTGCTGGTGCAGGTAGTACACGGCATGCGAGTCCTTTTCACCAAAAATGGCAACCAGCACGTTCGCGCCCGTGACCTCTTTTTTGCCATTGCCGGTGGATTGCACATGCATGATGGCACGCTGGATCACCCGCTGGAAGCCCAGCGTGGGCTGCGTGTCGACCTCATCGGCACCCGCCACCTGAGGCGTGTTGTCTTTGATGAACGTGGTGAGCGATTTGCGCAAATCGTCGATATTGGCCGAGCAGGCACGCAACACCTCGGCTGCGCTGGGGTTGTCAAGCAAAGCCAGCAACAGGTGCTCGACTGTGATGAATTCGTGACGCTGCTGACGGGCCTCGACAAAGGCCATGTGCAAGCTGACTTCGAGTTCCTGGGCAATCATGTGCTTTTCCTGAAAGTGTGGGAGGGACGCTGGGACTGAAAGTCAAAGCTGTGAAGGGGAAATGGGGTCGCCTGCCGGTTATTCAATCGGTTCGTGAATGCACTGCAAGGGGTGGCCGGCATGACGGGAGGCATCGAGCACCTGGTCCACCTTGGTGGCCGCTATGTCGCGTGGAAAAACACCACACACGCCTTTGCCCTCCAGATGAATCTTGAGCATGATCTGGGTGGCTGCCTCGCGGTCCTTGTTGAAAAACTCCTGCAGGACCAGCACGACGAACTCCATCGGCGTGAAGTCGTCATTCAGCAGCACGACCTGGTGCATCTGGGGTGGGCGGGTGCGCAGCGTCTGACGTTCCAGCACAACCGCATCACCACCATCCGTGCGTCCCGGCAAGGGCGTTGTTTTGGGGATTTTGGTGGCCATGAAAATCATTCTATCCAGAGTGAGGCACCCCTGCAGCAGACAGCCCAAACGCCTTGAAACAAAAAAACCAGCGAACTTTCACGCGCACAGCAGGCATGCACACATGCGTCCACGACTCTGCACGCTTACCCATGAGCCCAGCAAGCAAGCCCCTGTGCCTCGCCTGCAACGGTGGGGCTTACATGTGGGCAATCATTTCGTCGCCAAAGCCCGAACAACTCACCTGCGTAGCGCCCTCCATCATCCGGGCGAAGTCGTACGTCACACGCTTGCTGGCAATGGCCTTTTCCATCGAGCTGATGATGAGGTCAGCGGCTTCGAACCACCCCATGTGCCGAAGCATCATTTCGGCCGACAGGATTTCCGAGCCGGGGTTGACGTAATCACGTCCCGCATACCGGGGAGAGGTACCGTGTGTTGCCTCAAACATGGCTACAGAGTCCGACAGGTTGGCTCCGGGCGCAATGCCAATACCACCCACCTGCGCCGCCAGTGCGTCGGAGATGTAATCGCCGTTCAGGTTCAGTGTGGCGATCACGCTGTATTCCACCGGGCGCAGCAGGATCTGCTGCAAGAACGCATCCGCAATGCTGTCCTTGATGGTGATGTATTTGCCGGTCTTCGGGCTTTTGAAGCGACACCATGGTCCATCGTCAACCAACTCGGCACCGAACTCCTTCTGCGCCAACGCATAGGCCCAATCACGGAAGCTGCCTTCGGTGTACTTCATGATGTTGCCCTTGTGCACGATGGTCACATTGGGCTTGTCGTTGTCAATGGCGTACTGGATGGCCTTGCGGACAAGGCGCTCGGTGCCTTCTCGAGAAACCGGCTTCACGCCGATACCGGACGTATCGGGGAAACGCACTTTGCGGGCACCCAATTCTTCCTGCAAAAAGCGAATGAGTTTTTGCGCTTTCTCGCTGCCGGCCTCGTATTCGATACCGGCGTAAATGTCCTCCGAGTTCTCGCGGAAGATCACCATGTTGACCTTGTGGGGCTCCTTGACCGGGCTGGGCACGCCCTGAAAGTAGCGCACCGGACGCAGACACACAAACAGGTCGAGCTCCTGACGCAAGGCCACATTCAACGACCGGATACCGCCACCGACAGGCGTGGTCAGCGGCCCTTTGATGGACACCACATATTCACGCACGGCTTGCAGCGTCTCATCGGGGAGCCAGATGTCGGGCCCGTAGACCTGGGTTGATTTTTCACCGGCATAGACCTCCATCCACTGGATCTTCCGGCGGCCACCGTAGACTTTTGCCACGGCAGCATCCACCACTTTCAGCATCACGGGGGTGATGTCCATGCCAGTGCCATCACCTTCGATGTAAGGAACGATGGGCTGGTCGGGCACATTCAGAGACCTGTCTGCGTTGACGGTGATCTTCTGACCTTGCGCCGGGATTTTGATGTGCTGGAACATGTCGGGGGGTCTCGAGTCAGGCAGCTGAACAGCCCACGGACACACCGCCCGAACGCCACGCCACCATTGCCTATGATGTGGAAAATTCTAGACGCAAACCTGGGCTTCACCCGATTGCACCACCTGATTGCACCTCCCGATTGCGACATCCACTCGCTCCGCCCGATTCTCACAGCCGTTCGACGCTTTCCCCCAACGCTCAACCGATCCGTTGAGCGCACCGACGCACCCAAAGGCAGCCCCATGAACATGTTCCAGATACCCGCCCGCCACCCGATGCCACGCCTGTTCGTCTGTCTGCTTGCAACTGGCTTGCTCACCGCAGTGCCCGAACCAGCTCTCGCGCAACCCCGCGAGGCACACGGCACGCCCCAGCTGAACCTGCCTCGCACCACCTTGCGCGCTGGCATGTTCAACATCGATGCCCAGGTGGCAGCCACGCAGGAGACTCGCGCCACCGGGCTGATGTGGCGTCGCGGCATGCCACAACACGAAGGCATGCTGTTCGTGTTCGATCAGGCTGCGGTGCAGTGCTTCTGGATGCGCAACACGCCGAGTCCGCTGACGGCGGCTTTCTTGGCAGACGACGGCACCATCGTCAACCTGGCGGACATGACACCACTGTCAGATGACAGCCATTGCTCGGAAAAGCCTGTGCGCTTTGTGCTTGAAATGAACCAGGGATGGTTTGCCAAACGCGGCTTCAAAGCGGGCACCAAACTGACTGGCGACGTTTTCAAAGCTCGCTGAAGACCACAAATATACAGTAGCAAACATAGCTTACTTGATAAGCGATAGAAGCAAAAAAAGCCGGTCAGCCTCTATGGGCAGACCGGCCTGGTCAGGCACCGCATGCAGCCGCCATATTCGCGGCCGACAGTGCGCAACAGTGTCAACCGAAGTTTTTCTCGGCAAAAGACCAATTGACCAGTTTGTCGAGGAATGTCTCGACGAACTTGGGACGCAGGTTGCGGTAATCGATGTAGTAGGCGTGCTCCCACACGTCCACCGTCAGCAATGCGGTGTCAGCCGTGGTCAGCGGGGTGCCTGCCGCACCGGTGTTGACGATGTCAACGGTGCCGTCGGGTTTCTTGACCAACCATGTCCAGCCCGAGCCGAAATTGCCCACCGCACTCTTGACGAACGCTTCCTTGAACGCGGCATAGCTGCCCCATTTGGCGTCGATCGCCGCAGCCAATGCACCGGTTGGCTGCCCCCCCCCGGCCGGCTTCATGCAGTTCCAGAAGAAAGTATGGTTCCAGATTTGGGCCGCGTTGTTGTAAACACCGCCGCTGGACTTCTTGATGATGGACTCCAGGTCCATGCTCTCGAACTCCGTCCCCTTCTGCAGGTTGTTCAGGTTGACCACATAAGCGTTGTGGTGCTTGCCGTGGTGAAACTCCAGTGTCTCCTGGCTGTAATGAGGTGCCAGCGCGTCGATGGCGTAGGGCAAAGCGGGCAATGTGTGTTCCATGTGGCGTCCTTTCGGTGTGATCGTGGGTAAGTGGGCGCACCCGACAGGGCTTGCTCGCTGCGCATTGTAGGAACATCGCATGACCGGCTTCAGGGGACAGGCCATACAACCTCATCATCGACAAGGGCAGCGTGCACAGCCAAGCCTTGATTGCCGTTACCGCCTGGCTGGACAGAAACGCGCATACGGTTTGCAAGGCTTTTTGAAGCAGGGAAATCAGTGTCCAAAGGGCTTCTCGGCCACCGGGTGTCCACAGATCTTTCGCAGCGGGAGTTCAATTTCCGAAGCACTGGCCGGACGTAACCACTGGCGTCTAAGCTATTGTTTTAAAAGCCTTTTGTGACCGCCCGTTTTTTAGGCACCGCGTCGAAAGCCAGACGGGACGGCGCTTTCGCCCGGTTATCCGGGCGGTTCTTCACAAAGTTATCCACAGAAAACGGGGACGGTTCGCGCCGGATCGGTCGGGCAACTGCTGCGCCATAATCGCGACACTTTGACAAGCCGAGGAGCAAGCCTTGCTGACCATCATTCAAGCCGCCGGATGGCCGATCTGGCCCCTGATACTGTGCTCCATCGTGGCGGTGGCTCTGGTCATTGAACGGTTTGTTGCGCTCAAAGTCAGTCGTGTGGCACCGCCCACTTTGCTGGACGAAGCCATTGCTGTGTCGCAAACACGTGTGCCGACAGGTGACGTGGTCGAACAACTGGCGGCCAACTCTGCGCTGGGCGAGGTATTGGCCGAGGGTTTTCGTGAATTGTTGCGCCACCCCCGCACGAGCGAGTCCAACCTGCGCGCTGCCATGGAAGGCAAAGGCCGAGCAGTGGCAGCACGCTTGCAGCGCTACCTGGGGGCACTGGCCACGATTGCATCGGCAGCTCCCCTGCTCGGCTTGCTGGGCACAGTCGTGGGCATGATTGAAATTTTCGGTTCGCAAGTGGGGGCTGGCGGGCTGGGTGCTGCCGTAGGCACTGGCAACCCGGCTCAACTTGCACACGGTATTTCCATCGCGCTGTACAACACTGCATTCGGGCTGATCGTCGCCATTCCTGCGCTGATGTTCTGGCGCTACTTTCGCGCCCGTGTCGATGCCTATCTGCTCGAAATGGAACTGGCTTCCGAGCGGTTTGTGCGCCATCTCATCCAGATCAAGGGTTGAAGCCAGATGAACTTCCGGCCAGGTCACCGTGATGAACCCGAGTTGAATCTCATACCGTTCATCGACATCCTGTTGGTCGTGCTGATTTTTCTGGTGCTGACCACCACTTACAGCAAGTACACGGAACTGCAGGTCAATTTGCCCGTTGCCGACGCCGAGGCGCAAAAGACCCAGCCCAACGAAGTTTTGGTCACCATCGCAAGAGACAGCCGCATCGCGGTCAACGGCACCATGTTGGCCAATGGAAGCGTGGGCGCGCTGTCCGAAGCGCTCGCTGAAGCAGGCAAGGCCGACAACGAAGCCATCATCGTCATCAGCGCTGATGCAGCCGCCCCGCATCAGGCCGTGGTTTCGGTGATGGATGCCGCACGGCGCACGGGCCTGGGGCGCATCTCGTTCACCACGCAGTCATCCAGCGACTCCCGCAACGCACGGCGGCCTTGAGAGGCCGTTGACTCGGCCATGCCCCAGCACGCCCATTGGTCCGCACGCGTCCGCAAAGCTTGGCTGCACCGGAATTGGCTGACCTGCCTGCTGTGGCCCATCTCGCAAATCTACGCGGTTGCAATGGCCATTCGGAACCACGCCTACCGCGCAGGCTGGGCACCGGTTCATCGGGCGCGCGTACCCGTCATCGTGGTGGGCAACATCGTTGCAGGCGGTGCCGGCAAAACGCCGGTGGTGATTGGCGTGGTGCAGCACCTGCTGAACACCGGACACAAGCCCGGTGTGGTTTCCCGCGGTTACGGACGGCAACCCGACACTGGTGCCGACGAGTTACCTTTGGCGGTCCATGCCCGATCGCGCACTGCCGATACCGGGGACGAACCCAAATTAATCCACCAGGCAACGGGTGTCCCGGTTGTGGTCGCTTCCCAACGATGGCAAGCGGTCGAGCACCTGCTGGCCACACACCCTGACACCACCGTCATCGTCTGTGACGATGGCTTGCAACACCTCGCACTGCACGCCGACGTGAGCATCGCCGTGTTTGACGAGCGCGGATTGGGCAATGGCTGGCTGTTACCCGCTGGCATGTTGCGAGAACCGTGGCCCAAAGGCACAGGCAGGCATATTGATCTGGTGGTGCAAGCCGTCCCGGCGGGACACCAGCGTTCAAACCGAGTCAGCCCCATCCGCGATGGCGAAAGGGTTCACGTCGGCACCAAAAAATTGGCCGCATACGCCCGCAATGCAGCAGGCGTGCGAGTTGGCTTGCACGCTTTGGCAACAAAACCAACTCTGGCCATCGCCGGTATAGCCAAGCCAGAACTTTTTTTTGACATGCTGCGCAAGCAAGGCGTGGATTTGGACGAAACTTGGTCTTTGCCCGACCACTTCTCCCCTGACAATGAATTACGTAGCAAACTTGCCAATATTCTATTGCGCAAGAGCGTATTTTTAACCGAGAAAGACGCCGTCAAGCTGTTTCCGCTCGAACCGGCCTCATCTGGTGACAGCGACGCGAGGTGTGAGCGCCCTGCCGTCGCGACCGAAGACCAAGGCTGGCAGCATCAACTGTGGGCCGTGCCACTTGAACTGGACATAGAGCCCGCTTTTTTCCAACAACTGGACGCAAGGCTATCATCGCGCCATGGACAAAAAACTGCTTGAATTGCTGGTCTGCCCCGTCACCAAAGGGCCTTTGCGCATGAATGCCGAGCGCACCGAACTCCTGTCAGCCAGTGCAAAGCTGGCATTTCCGGTGCGCGATGGCATACCCATCCTGCTAGAACAGGAAGCCCGCCCGCTGTCGGACGAAGAACACGAGGCCCTGCGCCGAACAGTATCCAGCGGAAGCGCAGCGCAGTGAAAGCCATTGAATCGAACACCCCACCCCATCCATTCTGGGTGCTGATACCAGCCCGATTGGCCTCCACGCGCCTGCCCGACAAAGCGCTGGCTGACTTGGCTGGCCTGCCGATGGTGGTCCGGGTCGCCAGGCAAGCTGCGGCCAGTGCCGCAACCCGGATCGTGGTCGCCACCGACCATGACCGGATTGCCCAAGCCTGTGCGCTGCATGGTATTGAAGCCGTCATGACCGATGCATCGCATCCTTCGGGCAGCGACCGACTGGCTCAAGCTTGTCAATTGCTGAACGCACCCGACGAAACCATCATCGTCAACGTTCAAGGTGACGAACCCTTGATTGATCCGGCGTTGATCCAGGCAGTGGCCGCCAAACTCGCCGACACCGTCGGCTGCCAGATGGCCACCGCAGCGCACCCGTTGCACAACTGGGACGATTTCTTGAACCCCAACGTGGTCAAGGTGGTGACCGATCGGCAGGACCTTGCGCTCTACTTCAGCCGTGCGCCCATCGCGTGGTGGCGCGATGGCATGCAGCAAGGCATGTCTGCTCCGGTTGGAAACACTGCTTTGCCGCCTTGCACACCGTTGCGGCACATTGGGCTGTACGCCTACCGGGCGGGGTTCCTGAAAACCATCCCCGCCATGGCCACCTGCGCACTCGAAAGCACGGAAATGCTTGAGCAACTGCGCGTGCTGTGGCATGGCGAGCGCATAGCCGTCCATGTGACCCACACAGCCCCGCACGCCGGTGTGGACACACCGGAGGACCTGGCACGCGTTCGTGCGGTGCTGGCTGAACCGCCAGTCCAAAGCTGAAAGCGGTGACGTGACAGCACGGCTCGATTGACACAAGGCAGTCAGCGAGCGTGAGGTAAGCAGGCGTGAAGTAAGCGGACGTAAAGGGATGGCATGTTAAGCTGCGTGCTTGAGCCAGCAGCCGTGCCTTGCTTTCATGCCATGCCCGGAGCGCAGCAATGCATTGAACAACCTGCAATCAAACAAAGGACAGACATGCGATTGATACTGTTGGGTGCCCCCGGTGCCGGCAAGGGCACACAGGCCACTTTTATCTGCCAGAAGTATGGCATTCCCCAGATCTCTACTGGCGACATGCTGCGTGCAGCCGTCAAGGCTGGCACCCCGCTGGGACTGGAGGCCAAAGCGGTCATGGAGTCAGGCGGCCTGGTGAGCGACACGCTGATCATCAACCTGGTGAAAGAGCGGATTGCACAGTCTGATTGCGCCAACGGCTTCCTGTTTGACGGGTTCCCCCGCACCATCCCGCAAGCCGATGCCATGAAGGCCGCCGGTGTCAAACTCGATTACGTGCTGGAAATCGACGTGCCGTTCGATGCCATCATCGAGCGCATGAGCGGACGGCGCTCTCACCCGGCTTCGGGCCGCACCTACCACGTCACCTTCAACCCACCCAAAACACCTGGCGTGGACGATGTCACCGGTGAGCCGCTGGTCCAGCGCGAAGACGACAAGGAAGAAACCGTAAAGAAGCGTCTGGATGTTTACAGCGCACAGACGCGCCCCCTGGTGGCCTACTACAGCGATTGGGCTGCGGCCGACCCCGCTGCAGCTCCCAAGTACCGCGCCATCAGCGGTACTGGCAGTGTGGAAGACATCACCAACCGGGCATTCGCAGCACTCAGCAGCTGAAGGTTTGCAAGGTAAATTAAACAAGCCCCGCACGCGGGGCTTTTTTGTTACCGGGTCAAACCGCGCTATACGAGCAATCAGCCCGGGCAATGCACAGTGCCAACGCGATTCGTGCCTTGACCGGGTCCAAATGTGTGACTCGGGGCCAGTCGACGCCACTCGACCCGAGCACGATCGGGCCCTGGGTGCAGCGTGTGGTGCGCCAAACCAACACGCCAGCCGCCTCCGCCCGCTTCAGGGGCTCGACTAATGACTGGTGAAACGTCCCGTTTCCAGTACCCACCACAATCAGCCCACGCACAGGCTCTGATGGACTGTCGACCAGCCATTGTTCTACCTCACGCGGCCCGACACCCGTTCGGCTGACCACCCATTCCACGCGGGGCAGGCCCCCTGTACGCAACTGGGAGACCAACCGCAGGGCGTCAGACGGGTGATGGTCGCCCCCCCGCAGTTCTTTGCTAGTTGTGCTGCCCTGGGATGCGGACGGCTGCGCCTCACCCGATTGATGCAACCAACGGATACGCCCCTCCTCGACCATAGCCAATGGCCCTTGTTCACCGGAGCTGAATGCATCAATCCTGTAGGGATGAACTTTGGACACGCTGGACGCACGGTGCACCGCACCCGCCGTGACCACGACCACGCCACCTGCCCGTTCATCTGAAGCAACGGCCATTGCGTCCAACAGATTCTGTGGCCCGTCAGGTGAAGCCGCAGTGGCTGGACGCATGGCGCATGTCAGCACCACAGGCTTGACCGGCCGACACACCTCAGCAAGAAAGAAAGCCGTTTCCTCAATGGTATCGGTCCCGTGTGTGATCACCACACCGCGCACGGCAGGGTCGTCGCATGCCGCACAGACGGCCTCTGCCAGCGCAAACCACACGCTATAGGTCATGTCTTTGCTGTCCAACTGAGCCAACTGTCTTGAAACGACTTCCAGACCTGCGGATTCCAACAAACGATTTGCGCCTTTTGGCAACAAGGCTTCAACGGGCACAGTGCCAGCCGTGTACCCCACGTTGTCGCCCTCAACAGCAGATTGGCCGGCAATCGTTCCACCTGTACCCAAAAGCCATAACTTGGTTTGAACAGCTTGCATGATTTCAAAAACTGAATAAAAATACAGTTACTGGATAAAAAAACAGACCCCATCAACATCACAGCAAAGGTCACCCATGCGCGACGCCTCTACCTTCCCCCCCAAACTCACGGAGCGGCAGCAGCAAATCCTGGATCTGATTCAAACAGCCATCAAACGAACCGGTGCACCACCCACCCGAGCCGAAATTGCCAGCCAACTGGGCTTCAAGTCTGCCAACGCAGCGGAAGAGCATTTGCAGGCCTTGGCGCGCAAAGGCGTGATCGAACTGGTCAGTGGCACCTCCCGCGGCATCCGCTTGAAATCCGACACCCTTCGGTCGCTCCATGAAAACAGCATGCAGCAGTTGACCCTGCCTCTGCAAAGCCTGATGCAACTCGCGTTGCCTTTGGTTGGTCGGGTCGCAGCCGGATCGCCCATTCTCGCGCAAGAACATGTGGATCGCACCTACCACGTCGAAAGCAGTCTGTTCCAGCGTAAACCCGATTACTTGCTGAAGGTACGTGGCATGTCCATGCGCGATGCCGGCATCTTGGACGGTGACCTGCTGGCCGTACATGTCACTAAAGACGTCAGAAATGGGCAAATCGTTGTGGCCAGGCTGGGCGAAGACGTGACCGTCAAGCGATTCTGGCGCAACGAGCGAGGCATTGAACTGCATGCCGAAAACCCGGCATTCAAAACCATCACGGTTGCGCCAGACGACCCGTTCGAAATTGAAGGCCTCGCAGTCGGGCTCATCCGCAACACGCTGTTGAACTGATGCCCCTTCCGTTCTGACCCCACAACCACCTTCTCTGGAGATTGCCATGTTGTCACTGCTTTCTGGATTGCTTTTCTTACGCGGGCGTCAGCTTGACCCGCTGCGCGCCGGTGTATCACAAGCCACGCCTGTCTCTCGCACGTTGAAAAGCACGGCAGGCAGTCTTGTCATGCCCCTCAATGAGACTCCGTCCGAGCAGATCGGACCATATGTTCGCTGTCCACACCCGGTCAAGGTAACGCTGCACCGCGACAGCAACAAAGACGGTTGCCCTCACCCAGTGAGGCTGCGCATTTCGGGTAGGATGGCCGATGTCCATGCCGAGTTGGAAAGGCTCGCTGCCATCGAGAGCGTGCACTGACCACCCACACGGCGTCCAGGCTGCCCAAACTCACACAGACTCTATGGCGCCTACGCACAAACTTGCGTGATGGCGCAGTGCACAATACCGTGCATGAACATTGTGATTCTCGATGACTACCAAGATGCCGTGCGCAAGCTCGCATGTGCCGATTTGCTTGAGCCCTACCCCGCAAAAGTATTCACCAACACTGTCAAAGGCGTGGGCCAGTTGTCTGTCAGGCTCCGCGATGCCGACATCCTGGTTCTGATCCGCGAGCGTACCCACGTCACACGACAGTTGATCGAGAAGTTACCCAAACTGAAACTGATTTCACAAACCGGGCGTGTCGGGCAACACATCGATGTGGCGGCCTGCACCGAACGTGGCGTGGCTGTCGCCGAAGGCGTGGGTTCACCCATTGCGCCAGCTGAATTGACCTGGGCACTCATCATGGCAGCGATGCGTCGCCTGCCGCAGTACATCTCCAACCTCAAACATGGCGCCTGGCAACAATCCGGGCTCAAGTCTCAGTCCATGCCCGTCAATTTTGGATTGGGCAGTACCCTGAAAGGAAAAACACTGGGTGTCTGGAGCTACGGCAAGATCGGTGCGCTGGTTGCAAGCTATGGCAAGGCCTTTGGCATGAATGTCATTGTTTGGGGCAGTGACGAGGCCCAACACCGCGCCGTGGCAGATGGTTTCAGCACCGCAACCAGCAAAGTTGCCCTGTTTGAACAAAGCGATGTGCTTACTTTGCATTTGCGGCTTTCACCCACGACCGAGGCCTGCGTGACCGCCGAAGACCTGGCACGGATGAAAGCCACCAGTCTGCTGGTCAACACCTCCCGGGCCGAGTTGATCGAGCCAGACGCGTTGCTCACATCCTTGAACAGAGGGCACCCCGGCATGGCAGCTGTAGACGTTTTCGAGTCAGAACCCATCCTGCAAGGTCACGCGCTCCTGCGGCTGGAAAACTGTGTCTGCACGCCGCATATCGGGTTTGTCGAGCAAGCGAACTACGAAGCGTTTTTCCGAACCGCATTTGAAAACGTCGTGCACTTCATCAACGGCACGCCAACCAATATCGTGAATCCGGGTGCATTGCAGATGCGCCGTCGCTCAAGCTAGACCCACAGCGCATGTGGAGGCCTTGCTTGGGGTTTGCAAACTTGGCGCAAACCTGGCAAATCGCCACACTGAACACACGCCTACACTTTGGTACCGGACTTACGGATGGTAAAGTTTTCGATGTCTCCCAAGTCTGAAAAATCCAGACTCAGATCGACATCGGGTGTGGCCGGTGCCACCGCCACTTGCAGCTGAGCAGATGGTGCGCCCTCTACCGATGCTGATTCTGGCGGGAGCGCAAACATGGAGTCAGACAGGTCGAGAGTCATACGGTCACCGCCTGACGTCTCGCCTGCAATAGGCTCGTGTAAATCTACTTTGTTTGCCTGTGGCATTTCAGCGTCGCCCAGTTCAAAGTCCAAGCTGAGGTCAATGTCCAGGTCAACAGACGTTGCTTCCGCTGGTGAGTGATCCTGCAGGGTATCGGGTCCCTGATTGGGCAAAGCAGACAGGTCACGCTCAAGCGTCTCGCGCGTTTGGGCGGTCAATGGCTGGAGCTCGGTGTTCGAGGGTGGTGGCGCCGGCGTCGAGTCACCAAAGTACCCGAAGGAAGAAGCCCCCCCCATGGCGCCCAACAAGCTGTCTGGCTCGATGATCTCTCTGGCAATACCGTACAACAACAGCAGCTCACGATAAGCTTCAAGGTCGAAAACTTCCTGATCGTCGCCAGACGACTGCCGGAAAATCGAACCCTCGATCACATCCAGCACTGCCGGGGTTGGCCACAGACTCTGGATTCGGCTGATGGCTTTTTCGTATCGCTCCAATCCACGACGTGACTGTGAGTAGTTCTCGAATGCAGGGGCCGCACCACCGAATTGGCGGTTGAAATCTTTCCGCAATGCTTCGTATTCCGTGCGGCGGTCCAAGTCGTGGTAAAGCCGCAGCAGATCCAAATAGGCCAGTGGACTCGGCTCCAGGCTGTCCGACAGGTGCGCCACCAATACATCGACAGCCTGTTCAGCTTGCCCCAGGGAAATGAAAAATTCCACTTGCTGTTGCAGGTCGAACAACTCTTCCGTGGCCATGGATCGGTTGCCTTGCAACAAGGAACTGGCGGAGAACTCGGAGTGACCAAGCGTTGTGTGCCCCTTGTCTGCTGCTTTGGGCGCAAGTTCTCGCCTGACCGGCCCACCCTTGAAAAGTGAATCGGGCGGAAAAAACGAATCATCCTCCACACGCCGCTTGCGGCGGTGCTTCAAGCCCTCAACCCATGCAGCCAGTCCGGCAAACAAGCTGCGCTTTTTGACCACCTTGGGCTTGGGAGCGCCCCCCAGCACAGAAACGGCAGGTTTTTCAGCCAGCGGGGCTTTCCCGTCTGCCTTTTTCCACCAGGGTTGTTTGTTGCCCGATGCGGGTCTGCCTCGCCGCATGACCCATGCAAATCCGCCCAACGCGAGCAGCAACCCTCCCCCCAGGGCCAGCACGACCGGATGGGAATAAATGCCATCGCGTTCAGTCTGCAACGCGACCTGCAGCTCGGCCTCCGCCTGCCTCGCCGCTGCCAGCTGCTGTCTGACAGCCTGGGTCTCAGCGGCTGCTGCGGCCGCCTGCACTTGTTTGGTCGCCAGCTGTTCAGGCTCTTCGTTCATGGCACGCCAAAGCGCACGCGCTGCTGCCCGGCGTTGCTCCAATTCAGGATTGGCATCCACGTTGACCAACGCTGCGCTCTCTGCTGCCATTTTCAAGCTCGGTGACCATTGCGCGGCGGAAGCGACCAGCTCGACTGGATCGAGTTTCAGCCTCGCACCCTGCAACGCCGGCGCTTCGCTTTGCGAGCCAGATGGCAACGGCATCTGTCTGGCACTCGGGGAAGGCGAGATCTCCTTTGATTCGACCTGGCGAACAGCCTTTGCGGGCTTTTTGGTCGCGACTGGTTCAGCAGACTGAGTGGCACGCGGTGCCTGAGCGCCACCTGCCGGCGTGAATTTTTTCTCTCCATCGTCTGCCACGGTGGCAACCGGCAACGAGACAGGCAACGGCACCTTGACAGGTTTTGCCGGTTCTATCGCAGGCAGATCCGCAAGGATGGTGTACTGTCGGGAAAACTGATTGGTACAACCCGCCACCACATCTACACGTGCATAAGGCTCTGTCAGCGCTGTCAGTGTGGTGACATGCAACATGGCGGTGCCACTGCCACCATCGCCCTTGATGGAAGTTCTGACTTGACTCTGACCCAATGGATCTTCGCCAAAATACACCCTCACCACCGGGCATAGATCCGATGCTGATTCGCCAGACCCCAAAGTCAGCGGGATGTTGATGTCCAATGGACGGCCCATCACAGCATGCCCGGCAAATGGGCCCAAGGACAAACCCCAGGCACTTGCCGTTGCAACACCGATAACTCCAGCCACCAGAACCCGACGCACCATAAACCCTCACCCCTGAACAACTCGCGCCATTCTGTCACAGGTGGCTTGGTTCCCATTTTTATTTAAGAGCATCCGTATGTTTTCTGCATTCGATAGCGTTGGCGTCATTGGCACCGGCGCCATGGGCCGGGGCATTGCCCAAATAGCCGCTCAGGCAGGCAGCCGCGTCAAACTGCTGGACAACCAACCTGGCATGGCCGACCAGGCCAGAAGTCAGGTGAGCGCCCAATGGGCAAAGTTGGCAGAAAAAGGCAAATTGAGTGGGGCTGATGCGTCAGCACTCGCTGACCGCATTTCAGTTGCATCCAGCTTGGCTGACCTGTCCGATTGCCAACTCGTGGTGGAAGCCATTGTGGAAAATTTGGACATCAAGCGGGCGCTGATGAAGGACCTGGTGGCCATCACTGCGCCGACCACTGTTCTGGCCACGAACACGTCGTCGCTTTCCATCACCGCGATCGCCGCTGGCTCCGGCAGAGAAAGTCACATCGTCGGCTTTCATTTTTTCAATCCTGTGCCACTGATGAAGGTTGTCGAAGTCATCCCTGGTCTGAAAACCCAACCTGCGGTGGTCGAGCAACTGGTCAGCTATGCCAAATGCATGGGGCACACACCCGTGATTGCCCAGGACACCCCTGGCTTCATCGTCAACCATGCTGGGCGAGCTTATGGAACGGAGGCACTGCGTATCCTGGGCGAGCGGGTTGCTGACATTGCAACGATTGACAACATTCTGCGAGATCAGGTTGGCTTCAAACTGGGCCCGCTGGAACTGATGGATTTAACTGGACTTGACGTGTCGCACCCCGTCATGGAATCGGTGTATCACCAGTACTACCAAGAGCCGCGGTATCGGCCCAGCGTGATCACCGCACAACGCCTGGCCGGCAACGTTCTGGGCAGAAAAACCGGCTCAGGCTTTTACAACTATGTAGACGGTGCTGCAGAAAAAGTTGCGGATGCAAAGCCGCCTGCCATCACTGAACTTCCTCCAGTTTGGGTGTCGCCGAAAGCAGCCCGGCGACAAGAACTCTACCAATTGCTCAAGGGCTTCAACGCGCGCATTGAGACAGCTGCGGCTCCATCAGCCCAGGCACTGATACTGGTTGCACCGCTGGGGTTTGACGTCACCACCGTTGCGGCCGTCGAAAGACTGGACCCAACCCGAACCGTCGGCATAGACATGCTGCTGGACGATGCCTCGACCCGGCGACGGGTGCTGGCCACGAATCCGGCCACGCGCGCCGACATGCGGGATGCGGCGTGGGCATTGTTCGCACAGGACGGCAAGCCCGTCAGCATCATCCGTGACAGCGGCGGATTTGTGACACAGCGCGTGTTGGCGCACATCGTCAACATCGCTGCAGACATGTGCCAGCAAGGCATCTGCTCACCCAGCGATCTGGACACCGCTGTGCGACTTGGCCTCGGATACCCTCACGGCCCACTGGCTCTGGGCGACCTGCTGGGGCCCGGCAATGTCCTGGAAGTGCTCTTCAACTTGCAAACAGTTTACGGTGACCCACGTTACCGCCCCTCTCCATGGCTGCGTCGGCGTGGCGCACTGGGGCTGAGCCTTGCACAGCAAGAGATTTGACACAAACAAGCCATCTCACGCTCTGCGCCGAAACCTGACACCTGTGCGACTGCATCAACGTGTTGAACGCATGCCGCACACGTCCCCATCGCGACAATTTTGCTCATACGAGTCACTGAAAAGACAGACCATGGACGAACCCATTCTGACAATGGAAGAACGCGAAGCCATCAACGGTGGCCGTTGGTTCTCCACCTTATCACCTTCGCTCCGACACGACATTCTCCGATGCGCCTACGTCAAGCGATTCAAAGACAGCGATCTGATCACCGCACGGGGCGATCCGCCTACCGAGTGGACAGCCGTGGCAAAAGGTGCCGTCCGGGTGAGCTCCACCTCGCTGTCCGGCAAGCTGATCACGCTGACCTACGTCGAACCCGGGGTCTGGTTTGGCGATGTGGCGATGTTCGACGGAGACCGACGGACGCACGATGCCTATGCGCATGGTGCGACCACGCTGCTGTGTGTCGCGAGAAACGATTTTCAGAAAATCTTGACCCAGCATGTCGAACTCTACGAAGCGCTGATGCGCCTGCAGGCTCGGCGCATTCGGCAACTGTTCGGACTGGTGGAAGACCTCAACACCTTGCCGCTCAGGGCGCGACTGGCCAAGCAACTGCTTCACCTTGCGCGCAGCTATGGCGTACCCTGCCTGGCAGATGGCAACGAGACACGCATCAGTCTGCAACTGGCTCAGGAGGAGCTCGCCCAACTGCTGGGGGCCTCCCGTCAGCGAGTCAATCAGGAGCTCAAAGCCATGGAGCGCGAAGGTGCCATCAGGATCGAACCAGGCGGCCTGGTGGTCCGGCAGCGCGAAAAGCTCATGCGTATCACCGAATCGGAGTCCTGACGGCCATCCAACTCCCCCGTCTGGCTTCGATCTCAATTCATCATCATTGAAAACCGAAGCCAGTCAATGGATAACACCCACACCTTCGACGGTACCAGGCCCGTCTCGCCTGCACATGTGTTCGATACCCAGGCGCTTGAAACCTGGTTGACCCAACGGCTGCCCGACTTCAAGGGCCCCCTGCAGGTTGACATGTTCAAAGGCGGGCAGTCCAACCCCACCTACAAGCTGACCACGCCGTCCCGGTCATACGTCATGCGGGCCAAGCCTGGGCCAGCAGCCAAGCTGCTTCCCTCGGCCCATGCGATCGAACGTGAGTTTCGAGTCATGTCGGCTTTGCGCCAGACTGACGTTCCAGTGGCCGACATGCATGTGCTGTGCGAAGACGAGTCTGTCATCGGCAGGGCGTTCTATGTGATGGCGTTCGTGCCCGGTACCGTGTATTGGGATCAGTCTCTGCCCGGCATGTCCCAAGCTCAGCGCCGCGGCATCTATCTGGAGATGAACCGCGTTCTGGCGGCTCTCCACCAAGTTGACCATGTGGCCGTTGGATTGGCAGATTACGGCAAACCGGGCAACTACTTTGAACGACAGATTGGCCGCTGGTCCAAGCAATACCTGTCGTCGGTGACCCAGCCCATCCGTGAAATGGATGCCTTGATCGAATGGCTGCCGGCAAACATACCCGCCAGCGCACTGGCCGACACCCGGCCCGCCATCGTCCACGGCGACTACCGGATGGACAACCTGATGTTTGCCCCCGATCAGTCCACTGCATGGGCGGTTCTGGACTGGGAGCTTTCGACCATCGGACACCCGCTGGCAGATTTCAGCTACCACTGCATGTCCTGGCACATCGAGCCGGGAGCCTTTCGCGGCATTGCGGGCCTCGATCTGGACGCACTGGGCATTCCGTCTGAAGAAGAGTACATCCGTCTGTATTGCGAGCGCACGGGATTCATTCAACCTGATCAGTTGAAAGCCGACTGGAACTTCTATCTGGCCTACAACATGTTCCGACTGGCTGCCATTTTGCAAGGCATCGCCAAGCGAGTCGAAGCGGGGACTGCGTCCAGTGCTCAGGCGCTTCAATCGGCTGCAGGTGCTGTCCCCATGGCACGCAAAGCCTGGCAACTCGCACAGCAAAGACGCGCCTGACGATCAGCCCCGCGATTCACCATCACTACACACAGAAAGACAACCATGCAATTCGACTACACACCCAAAGTCAAGCAAATGCAGGCCCAGCTGCTGGCCTTCATGGACGAACACGTTTACCCCAACGAAGCGAGGTTCTTTGCCGAGATCGCAGCCAACCGCGCCAAAGGAAACGCCTGGGTACCCACACAGCTCATTGAAGAACTCAAACCCCTGGCCAAGGCAGCAGGGTTGTGGAACCTGTTTTTGCCATCGTCAGCCCGTGCACCAGAAGGACTTACCAACCTCGAGTACGCCCCCATGTGTGAAATCATGGGACGAGTCCCGTTCGCCGCTGAAGTATTCAACTGCTCCGCGCCCGACACCGGGAACATGGAAACCATCGAGCGCTATGGCACAGAAGCCCAAAAGGACCAATGGCTGGAGCCCCTCCTCAGGGGAGACATACGCTCAGCTTTCCTGATGACGGAACCTGAAGTGGCCTCTTCTGATGCCACGAACATCCAGTGCCGGATAGAAAGTGACGGCGACGATTACGTCATCAACGGAAGGAAATGGTGGTCGTCCGGGGCCGGTGACCCACGGTGCGCGGTGTACATCGTGATGGGTAAAACCGACCCGGACGCAGGCAGACACCAGCAGCAATCGATGATCCTCGTCCCATCCAACACACCCGGCATCGAAGTGGTTCGGGCACTGAATGTGTTCGGCTACGACGATGCACCTCACGGGCACATGGAAGTGGTGCTGACCAATGTCCGCGTGCCCGTCACCAACCTGCTGCTCGGCGAAGGTCGTGGCTTTGAGATCGCCCAGGGGCGCTTGGGCCCCGGGCGCATCCACCACTGCATGCGATCCATTGGCGCGGCGGAACGTGCACTGGAATTGATGTGCAAACGGCTGAACAGCCGCATCGCTTTTGGCAAACCCATTGCGGCCCAATCTGTGTGGCACGAGCGCATCGCCGAATCACGGTGTTTGATCGATCAGGCGCGGTTGCTCACCCTGAAGGCGGCCTACATGATGGACACCGTCGGCAACAAAGTCGCCAGGACCGAGATTGCAATGATCAAAGTGGTGGCACCCAACGTGGCAGCCAAAGTGATTGACTGGGCCATCCAGGCGCACGGCGGTGCGGGCGTATCGGATGACTTCCCTCTGGCCTACGCGTACGCCCTGCAACGAACGCTTCGACTCGCCGATGGGCCCGACGAAGTCCACCGCAATGCGATTGCCAAACTGGAACTGGCCAAGTACCTGAACTCGGCCAAGCCAGTGGACATGCCCATCACCAGAGGCTGTTGAAAGCCTCATGGTTGAATTCAATCAAAGAAGTGGCTGTACCGCTTAATTTGATTGATGATTTAGCTATCAGTTCTTACACCCAGCCGTCTGAATAACAGATGGTCTGGCGTGTGTGCTTGGGTGGCCTACCCGACTGGATTCGAACCAGTGACCTACGGCTTAGAAGGCCGGTGCTCTATCCGGTTGAGCTACGGGCGCGAGTGCGACACCTGCAGGCGACTGCATTCCCGGGGTATCGCATCCTGCTCTTTCTGC
>DDUQ01000143.1:17371-17527 GCA_002344885.1 Comamonadaceae bacterium UBA2334 | reverse complement strand
TCGCTACGACGCAGGCCGGCGGGCCGCCCGCGCCGCGCCGGTACCGTCACGCAGGCTCCTGCACCTGCGGCGACAACATGGGCAGCCTGGCACCACACACCTGGGCGCGACCGCCGTGTTTGGCCTGGTACAGCTGCGCGTCGGCCAGCGACACCA
>DDUQ01000143.1:16935-17150 GCA_002344885.1 Comamonadaceae bacterium UBA2334 | reverse complement strand
GCTGCGCGTCGGCCAGCGACACCAGGTAACCCGCGCGGCCGTCGGGGCCGGGGCCTTCGCGCGTGGCCACCCCCACACTGATGGTGACCACCGGCTGCGCCTTGGAGAAGTGATGCGGAATGGCCATGGCCCGCACGGCATCGAGCAAGCGCTGGCCCAGCAGCATGCCATCGTCAAAGCCAGTGTCGGGCAACAGGCACACAAACTCCTCGCCC
>DDUQ01000143.1:16212-16612 GCA_002344885.1 Comamonadaceae bacterium UBA2334 | reverse complement strand
TCGTCGCCGGCCTGGTGGCCGTAGTGATCGTTGTAGGCCTTGAAGGAATCGACGTCGAGCATGATGACCGTCAACGCCGTGCCCTTGCGCTGGGCGCGGCCCCACTCCATGGGCAACCGGTCATCAAACTGCCTGCGGTTGGACACGCCGGTCAAGCCGTCCAGAAAAGCCATGTCGCGCAGAAAATCGGACTGAAATTTGAGCGTCAGGTGGGTTTTGACCCGCGCGCGCACCACGCTGGGGTTGATGGGCTTGCTGATGAAATCCACCGCACCGGCGTGCAGGCACTGCGTTTCAATCTCGTCACCCCCGTGCGCGGTGACAAAAATGACCGGAATGCCCGAGGTGTCGAGGCTTGACTTCAGCTGTTGCAGCACCTCGAAACCGTCCATGTCGGGCA
>DDUQ01000143.1:0-16014 GCA_002344885.1 Comamonadaceae bacterium UBA2334 | reverse complement strand
CTCGAAACCGTCCATGTCGGGCATGACCACATCCAGCAGCACCAGATCAGGGTTCTGCTCGCGCACCAACTTCAGCGCCTGGGCACCGCCGGTGGCCATGAACAGTTGATGGTCAGCCGACAGCGCTCGGTACAACACCTGCAGGTGAATGGGCTGGTCATCGACCACCAGCAAGCGGGCCTTGCGAGGTGCAGCCGCCAGTGGCAGCAGCAGATCGACATCCGCGGTGGTCAAGGGCGCTGTCACGCTCTCAACGGGTTGGGTGGGCAAGAAGTCGTTCACGGTTTCAGGTAGACGCTAACAGGGTTTGGGCGGCCAGCAAGGCTTGTTCAAAGTCCATCATTTCCATCGCGGCGTGCAAGGCTTGCCAGGCCGGGTCGGCTGCCAAGCCTGCATCTTGCAACATTTCGTCGTGCAACTCCAGTGCGGCCATGTCCGACTGCGCCAGCAAGCCTGCCAACTGTTGCAAACGCGGCACCCAAATGGTGCGCCAGTCGGTGGCGGGTGCGATGCTGGCAGCCTGCACGGCCTGCGGCGGAGGCGCACCGGGGTGCAGGCGCTGGTGCATGGCCTGCAGCACGCGCGACAGCGCGGCTTCACTGGCCGTCATTTCTTCACACAAGGCGTCCATCCAGGCGGTGCCGGGCACCTGACCGCTGGCCATCTGATCCTTGACGCTGCGCTCGGCCGCAGCTGCCAGAGCTGCCAGTTTGAATGCACCCACCGTGCTGGACGTGCCTTTGAGCGTGTGCAATGCAGCGGCCAGGTCCTGCGGCGAGGCGGACGTGGGCATGGCGCACAAACGCTCGGGCTGGGTCACCAGGTCAGCACAGAAATTGCGCACGATGCGCTGGAAGAATGCCGGGTCGCCGCCCAGTCGCTGCAATGCGGCGCTGACCTCCACCCGGTCGGCATCGGGCCAGTCGAGGTCAGCGGACGTCAAATTAAAGCTTTTTTGGCCTTCATCGCTTGATTGACGTGCATTGTCAGCTATATTTTTTTGCACGCCCTGCGCATCCTGTGCAGGCGGCAAGGCCTCATCGGCAGGTGGGGGTGCAGGTTCGGCATCGGGGTCGTAGGGCATTACGGCGTGACCGGCCCAGCGCAGCAGTGTGCGCACCAGATGCTGCAATTCGAACGGCTTGCCCACATGGTCGTTCATGCCGGCGGCCAGACAGGCTTCGCGGTCGCTGGCCATGGCGTTGGCCGTCATGGCCACAATAGGCAATTCGCGCAACTGCAAACGGTTGCGGATGGCATGTGTGGCCTGCAAACCGTCGAGCACGGGCATCTGCATGTCCATCAGCACGGCGTCCCAAGCGTCGGGGCGGTCACGCAGCATGTCCACCGCTTCCTGCCCGTGGTTGGCCAATTGCACCAACGCGCCTTCGCGCGTCAGCAGCTCCTGCGCCACCTGCTGGTTGATGAGGTTGTCTTCCACCACCAGCAGCCGCATGCCGTTGAGCGCCCGGCTGCCTGCACGCACCTTGTCCACCGTGGGGGCCGCGCCCGACGCGACTGCCAGCGCTTCGGCCACCGCGTCGTACAGCATGGAGGCCGTGACGGGCTTGACCAGGAAGCCATCCAGCACCTGCTGCTGATACTCGGGTGCCGATTGCAACACATCGCGGCCACTGGCGGTCACCATGATGACGATGGGGCGCGGGCCCTCCCCAAACCGCTTGGACAGCTCCACCGCCAGGGTCAGCCCGTCCATGCCCGGCATGTCCCAGTCCACGAAAATCACGTCGAAGCGTGGCGGACCGTCCGGTGCACCGGGCTCGAACAGGGCCAGGGCGTCCTCGGGGCTCTCGGCAGCCAATGCACCCCAGCCCAAACCCTCCACCATGCCACTCATGATCTGCTGGGCCACGAGGTTGTCGTCCACCACCAGCGCCTTCAGGTTTTGCAGGGCACTGCGGTCTTTGGGCGCAAACTCGGCCGGCAAATCGGCAGGCACGCGCAGCGGAATGCGGAAATAGAAGGTGCTGCCCTCACCCAAAGTACTGCTGAGCTGCAGGTCACCCCCCATCAAGCGCACCAGCCGCTGGCTGATGGCCAGGCCCAGCCCGGTGCCGCCATATTTGCGCGAGGTGGAGCTTTCGGCCTGGGTGAAGCCGGTGAAAATTTTGGCCTGCGCTTCGGGCGCAATGCCGATGCCGCTGTCATGCACCTCGAACAGCAGGTCCACCACCTCGCCACCGTCTTGCGTGCGGCGGGCTTCCTGTTGCACGCGCAGCAGCACCTCTCCCTGCGCCGTGAACTTGATGGCGTTGCCCCCCAGGTTGATCAGCACCTGCTGCAGGCGCAAGGCATCGCCAATCAACACCTTCGGGATCGAATGGTCGATGTCGAACAGCAGTTCGAGCTGCTTGGCCTTGGCGTTGCTGGAGTAGATGACCCCCAGGTCGCGTACGAGCTTGTCGAAGCTGAACGGCTCGGGGTCCAGCTCCATCTTGCCGGCCTCGACCTTGGAGAAGTCGAGGATGTCGTTCAGGATGCCCAGCAGGCTCTTGGCCGCACTCTCGCTCTTTTCGGCATAGTCTTTCTGGCGGGCCGACAGCGGCGTGGTCTGCAACAGGTGCAGCATGCCCAGAATGGCGTTCATGGGCGTGCGGATTTCGTGGCTCATGTTGGCCACAAACTGGCTCTTGGAGCGCGACGCCGCCTCGGCTTCGGCGCGAGCATGCACCAGGTCGGTGATGTCCACATAGCCCACCACCACGCCAATGTCGACATCATCCACCGGCACGGCGCTGACCGACAGCACCACCTCCGCACCGTCGCCACGTTGCACGCGCATCACCTGGTCGCGCACCGCCTGGTGCGTGGTGAGCGCCCGCACGCTGGCATATTCTTCGGACGGCAAAAGGCTCCCGTCCTCGCGGAAGATGGTCCAGCTGTTGCTGCTGTAATCACGCGCCAGGTGCTCGACCTTGCTGATGCCCAGCAAACGCTCGCTGGCCGGGTTGCAGTCGATGATGTGGCCCACCGGGTCGGTGATGGTGATGCCCACCGGCAACACGTCAAAAATGGCCTGCTGGCGCACCAGCGCCTGCTGCGCGGTGCGGCGGGCATTCTCTAGTTCGGTCACATCGAAACGCAAGCCGACGGTCAAACCTTCGGGCGTGCGGCGCTCGACCACGCGCAGGGCCGTGCCGTCTGACAGCGGCACCACCATGTCGGTCTGACCGTTGCGGAAACTGGCCAACCGCTGCGCCAGCCACGCATTGCGCTCGGGCCCGTCCATCTGGATGGCACCCGAGTTCAAACCCGCTTCGATGAAATCCTGGAAGCTGACGCCCACCCTCAGGATACCCTGGAGCGGCTGGTGCATCGCAAAAAAGCGGTCGTTGGCCAGCACCAGGCGCTCGTCGGCATCGAACACCGACAGCGCAGCACCCACAGCCTCCAGCGCACTGGTCAGCAGGTGTTCTTTGCGGGCAGCCTCTTCGCGTGCCTGCACCAGTTCGGTCACGTCCAGGCGGATGCCGCCCATGCGCAACGGCTTACCGTCGTCGGCCCGCTGGGTCACACGACCACGATCTTGCACCCAGACCACGTGGCCGTCTTTGTGGACGGCCCGGAACGTATGGTCGTAATACGGCGCATCGCCCCGCCAATGCCGCCTGAGCATGGCCTGACAGCCGGCATAGTCATCGGGGTAGGTGGTCTGCGACAGCAACTCGATGGCGTTGTGACTGAGTTCGCCCGGCGCATAGCCCAACAACTCGGCCCACCGGTCGTTGTAGTCCATGTGGTGGGTCTGCAAATCCCAATCCACGGTACCGGCGCGGGTGCCCTCGATGAGGCTTTCCATGCGATCTTTCGACACCTCGGCATCCAGTTGGGCCTGCTTGAACGCGCTGATGTCGATGTGTGTCCCGTACATCATCAGCGGTTTGCCGTCAGCTGTGTGCGACACCACACGTCCGGTGTCACGCACCCACACCCAGTGCCCGTCGCGATGCTGCATGCGGTGAATGGCCTCGTAGGTGTCTGTCACGCCCGCAAAATGCCATTCCAGCGCGGCTTGTGCCTGCGGCAGGTCGTCGGGGTGACAGAACCGCTCCCAGGTGGCGATGGTGGTCGGCTGCAATTCCTCGATCGAGTAACCCAGCATCTCGGCCCAGACCGAGTTGAACACGGTCTCCCCGGTTTGCACGTTCCATTCCCAGGTGGCTGCGCCCGTGCCGTCGATGGTGCTCTGCAGTGTCAGCCGTGCACGCTCCATCTCCAGCTCACGCTGCTTGCGCTCGCTGATGTCCTGGAAGGTGCCGTACACCCTTACGCAGCGGTCGCCTTCCATCTCGGTCACGGCAATGCTGCGCACCCAGATGGGTTGGCCGATGAACGTGAGCAACTGCTGTTCGATGTCCCACCCGGTGCCCGTCTGCAACGCAGTTCGCATCACGGCACGGGCGTTTTCGCGCACGGGGCCTTCCGGGAAAAAACGCAAGGCGTTCGGGCGGCTGATGACGAAGTCGGGCGGCACCTCGTAAAGCTTGCGCGTGGTGGCTGACCAGGTCATGCGGTCGCGCACCACGTCCAGCTCCCAGGTACCGATGCGCGCCACCTGGTTGGACAGCTCCAGGTCACGCTGTGCCTTCTGCAAAGCCTGCTGGGTCAGCATACGTGCGGTGATGTCGGTGCGGATAGACACGTAGCGCTCGATGTGCCCGGCCTCGTCGACAAACGGTGCCACCAGTGTGTCCACCCAGTACAACTCCCCCGACTTGTTGCGGTTGCACACCACGCCGTGCCAGGGCTTGCCGGCGCGGATGGTGGCCCACATCATGTGCCAGAACGCGGGCGGGTGGTGACCCGAGTTAACGATGTTGTGCGATCGCCCGATCAGCTCATCCAGCGCATAGCCGCTGATGTCGACGAACGCATCATTGGCATGGGTGATGATGCCGCGTTGGTCGGTTTGTGACACGATGGCGTGCAGGTTGATCGTGCCCATCAATGCGGCAGACTCACGCAAGGCAGCTTCCATTTTGAGCTGTACCTGCCGACGCTCGGTCACGTCTTGCTCGATGGCCATGAAGCCTTTGAGCGAGCCGTCTTCCGCCCATTGCGGCTGGATGTTCAGGTTGACCCAGTACAGCCGTCCATCCCGAGTGCGGTTGAGGATCTCGGCCTGCACCGGCAACCGATCACGGATGGCCTGTGACAGCCGGGCGATGGTGTCGGTGTCGGTGTCCTCGCACTGCAGCAGTTTGCCCGGCTTGTGACCTGCTGCCTCGGCCAACGAATAGCCAGTAAAGGCCTCGAATGCCGGGTTCACCCAGGTGATGAGCCCCTGCGGGTCGGCAATGATGACGATGTTGGTCGTGTTGGTTACCACGCTGGCCAGCCGCACGTTGTCCGCACCCAGGCGGGCAGCCAGGCGGGCGGCCCGGCCCTGTGCCCGTGCCAGCACAAACACACCGAAGGCCAGGCTGAAGCTGGTGAGCACACCAGCCCCGCCCATCAGCCAGATGATCTGTCGGTTGAACTGCGCTTCGAATGCCGGCGTGGTGCTGGCGTACAGGTCAAAGTATCGGTTGCCAAAAAAATACTGCCCACGCTCCTCCAGTAAACGGCCATACCCGTTGCCAGTAGCCGCCAACTGCCCACCCAAGTGGTTGTCACGGTCATACAGCAGCAAGCCGAGCTGCTGCCCATCCTCGGAAGTGGCCAGCGGGTCGGCGAGCTCGAAGTCGATGGTCAAAGGCTGGCCTTTGAGCGCGGTGTCGACAAACGCCTGCACCGTGAAGGCGGTGGCCACATAACCCTTGAGCAGCCTTTCTCGTTCTGCTGGCTCAAACGGCACCAGGCCAGACTCGTAAACCGGCAGAAAAAAACCGAAGGCAGGCGATTTTTTCTCGTCCAGCCCCAAGGTGAGGGGCGCCGTGAGCACAGCCGTGCCCGACCGTGCCGCGCGGTCCATGGCACTGAGCTTGCCCGAATGGGTGGACACCTCCAGCCCGATGCCGGAGCGCGCAGCAACGGGCTCGGCGTAGTCCACCACAAAATGGTCAAAATCTCGCACCGGTGAGGATGGGGTTTTGTTGTAGCGGAACTGGTACCGCGGCAATTCACTCTCGCGCTCGGCCACGAAGGACTGCAAACCGGCTGCCGGGATGCGCGCTACATAGCTCAACGCTGCCACACTGGGGTAGCGCGTGCGCAACTCCAGCGACTCCACCAGCAGATTGAATTCGTCGCGGTTGACATCGTTACTGGCAGCGAATGCCCCCCTGACGCCCTGCATCAGGGTCACCAGTTGTTCCAGGTGCGCTTGCATGCCCAGCTTGACGCTGTCCAGCTCTTTTTTGAACTGCAGCCTGGCCTGTGCATCGATACCGTCGTTGATGGACTTGGTCGCCCACCAGGTGGCCGTCAGGCCGACACCCAACACAACCAACGCAGCCAGCATGGGCAGCAATGACTTGAAGTGGCGCATGGTCAGGTCAGGTGGATTCAGGCGGTTGGCAACACAAAATGCGAGGGGAATCAGTCTCGAGCGGGTTCAGCGCAGGAGGCGATCCAACTCGGCTTGCAGCGCATCGCGCTCCAGCGGTTTGGGCACGTACCCATCGGCACCTTGGGCCATCACGCGCATGCGGTCGCTGGGCAGGTCGAACGCGGTCACCATGATGACCGGTGTTTTGGGTTTGCCTGCTTTTTCGCGCCGCCGCAGTTCAGCCACGGCGCTCAGGCCATCGAGCACGGGCATGGTCACATCGAACAGGCAGACGTCGAAAGTCTGGGCATCCAGCGCTTTGAGCGCTTTTTCGCCATCGGTGACGAGCACGCCACTGTGACCCATGTCGCGCAGCACGCGGGTCGCGACACGAAGGTTGACGGGATTGTCGTCGGCCACCAGAACGCGAAGCGGACGGGTGACACGGGGGGTGTTGCTCATGACATTGCCTGCAGTCCCTGTGTTAAACAGTGCGACACTCTGCGGTGCCGTCAGCCAGCGGATCCAGGCAACCACGCGGCATTCGCGCGACCCTGCCTGTTGATCCACAAGCTATTTTGCGCTGAAGTGGCTGCGTTACTCAGACTGCCGCAAGTTTTTTGCATCCCGGCTGCCGCACCATGGCGCTCCGGTGCGGCTGTGGCACAAATTCGGCAACCGTTCGTCATGGCAGCCGTTCGCCACCGAAGTCGACTAGACTTGATGCGCTGGCCCTCAACAGGACGGTGCCAGCCAACAACACACCACCACCCGCGAAAGGAAGTCCGCATGAAGCTCAAAACCGTTACTGCCGCTGCGCTGGCCGCCGCTACGCTCGGCCTGTCCCTGGCAGCCTCCGCGCAATCGATCGGGAAGCCCGAAGACAACATCCGCTGGCGTCAGTCGGCCTATCACACCATGGCATGGAGCATGGGCCGCATCAAGGCCAACATCGACGGTACCTACAACAAGGACCAGGTGATCCAGGCCGCCAACGTCATCCAGGCAATTGCCAATTCCGGCCTGGGTGCGTTGTTTCCTGCCGGCACCGACAGCGGCAAGGGCCACAAGGAGACCCGCCTCAAGTCCGACTTCTTCAAGGACAGCCCGAAAGTCGTTGAAGTGGCGACGGCATTCAACAAGGAGGCCAACGAAATGGCCAAACTCGCCGCAACTGGCGATGCCGCTGCGGTCAAGGCCCAGTTCGGCAAACTTGGCGCCAGTTGCAAGGGCTGTCACGACCCCTTCCGCAAGGAAGAGTGAGCCCGGCGCACGTGCCAAAAAAGGGCCGCTGATCCAGCGGCCCTTTTTTTACGCACATCAGAATGCCGGCGCCGAAGTGGCCGCCGGCGGCGGAGGTGGGGGTGGCGGGAGCAAGCTGCCGCTGCCGAACACCACCGCGGACACCGCCACAACCAGAGCGACCATCAGTGGCACCAGGCCGCCGCCGCGGGCATCTTCGCCATGTTCGCTGTCCTTCCAGCCCCTGAACATCGGCTTGACCAGATTGTCTTTTTTGACCAGTGTGTAGAACACGATGGCGGCAAGGTGCGCCACGACCAGAAAGATGATCAGCGGCTCGATCAGGCGATGCACACCGACGAGGCGGTCAGACAGATCTTTGCCGACCAGTGTGTAGAGCGGCCCCTCGAAGGCGATGTCGTCGTTGGCAAACAGTCCTGTCGCCACCAGCAGCGAGAGGACGCCGAGCAGGCCGAGAACGGACAACGCCCCCAGTGGGTTGTGCCCCTCACCTTTCCAGTCGCCGCGCAGGTACGCCAGAATCGCTGACGGGCCGCGCACGAACTGCGAAAAACGCGCATAGGTCGAGCCGGCAAAACCCCAGACGATGCGGAACACCAACAGCCCGAGCACACCCAGCCCGAAGCGGCCATGCCAGACCATGGCGTTGCCGCCGATCTGCACGCTGACGAAGGCACCGGCGACGCAGATCACCAGTGCCCAATGAAAGATGCGTGTGGGAAGGTCCCAGAGCTGGATGCGCTTCATGTGTCAGTCTCAATGTAGAAACGGGAGGCGAAGCGTAACACGACCAATTTACGGGCATGTCGCCATCCCCTAACAACGCATGGAATGCGCTTTGACGCGGCCTCCCGTCCGCTGGCCATGCGCCACACGCGTGCTTTTACAGGGTGGTGGTGTTGGTTTGCGGCATCACCATGCGCTGGTCAGTGACGCGGGGCGGGTAGTCCCTCTGTCTGGTGCGCCGGTGCATGGGCTAAAGTGGCCGGCATGGTTTCCTCTTCCGACTCCGAAGTCGTGGTGCGCGAGGTCCGCTGCGACGAAGACTGGGCCACTGCAGCCCACCTGGTGGGCGAATATGCCCGCTCGCTGGCCACCCGTTACTGCGTGCCCGACCTGGCCGATGAACTGGCTCAGCTGCCACAGCGGTACGGCCCGCCCCACGGCAACCTGGTGTTGGCATTTGTGAACGGCAAGGCGGCCGGATGCTGTGCGTTGCGCCCTTTGCCTGACACCGATCACACCAACGCCTGCGAAATGAAGCGGCTCTATGTGCAGCCCGCTGCCAGGCAGCTGGGCCTGGGCCATGCGCTGGTGGCATCCATCACCGAGTGTGCACGTCTGGCGGGTTATTCGTGCATGCTGCTCGACACGCTGAGCGAGATGGAGGCTGCCAGAGCACTGTACGAAGAAATGGGGTTTGTGGAGATACCTCCTTACACACAAAGCCCCATTCCAGGCGCCCATCACTTGAAGTTGATGCTATAAAAACAGCATTGCCACTGGATACTGCGCGCGCTATCAGTTTGCGGCCACAGGGCACTGCGCAAGCACATCAAGCTTGAGATGCCTGGGCAAGCATAGTGCCCGCATCGCTGACTTCAAATTTGCCAGGTCCTTCGATGTTCAGGGTCGTGACCACACCGTTCCTGACCAGCATGGAGTATCGGTTGCTGCGCAAGCCCATGCCGCGCGATGTCAGGTCCAGGGTCAGACCGGTCGCTTTGGCAAAGTCTGCCGAACCGTCAGCCAGCATGCGCACTTTGCCGCCAGCGCCCAGATCACGGCCCCACGCACCCATGACGAACGCGTCGTTCACGCTCAGACACCAGATTTCATCCACACCAGCGGCACGCAAGGCCTCGGCCTGCTCGATGTAGCCGGGCACGTGCTTGGCGGAGCAGGTGGGTGTGTAGGCACCTGGCAAAGCAAACAAGGCAATGGTTTTGCCGGCAGCGGCTTTGGCCACGTCGACCGGCATGGGACCGATGGCACAGCCTTCGCCCTCCACTTCGTTGAATTCGGTCAGCGTGAGTGCTGGCAACTGGTCTCCGACTTTGATCATGTTTGCTCCTCAGGGCAGTGGGCCCGCACAACGTAGCACGGGCGTTGAAAAAGGCGTGCACCACGGCAGGCGGCACGCCCAAAAAAAAAGCGACCGAATTGTCGGTCGCTTTCCGGTTGCATGCCCACGGCACACAGAACAGGCTTACACCTCGGCGGCTTTTTCCACCAGACGGGTCACAACCCAGTTCTTGGTTTTGGACAGCGGACGGCTTTCGGTGATCTCGATCACGTCACCCAGCTTGTAGGTGTTGGATTCGTCGTGCGCCTGGTACTTGCTGGATTTGACAACGATCTTGTCGTACAGCTCGTGCTTGACGCGACGCTCCACCAGCACCGTAACGGTCTTGGCACGCTTGTCGCTGACCACCTTGCCAATCAAGGTGCGCTTGAGGGAGGGTTTGGCTTCCGTCATGGTCACTCCTTATTTGGCCCGGTTTTTCTCGGCCAGGATGGTCTTGGCACGAGCGATGGCACGCCGGGTGGTACCCAGTGTGTTCGTGTTGTTGAGTTGCTGGGTGGCCTTTTGCATGCGCAGACCAAAATGTGCTTTTTGCAGCGATTTGATCTCGGCTTCCAGACCGGCAACGTCTTTTTGGCGCAGTTCAGCAGTTTTCATAGCTTATCTCCTGATCACTGGCCCAATTGACGGGCGACAAACGTGGTGCGCAGGGGCAGCTTGGCAGCGGCCAATGCGAACGCTTCGCGAGCGAGTTGCTCGGGAACACCCACGATTTCGTACAGCACCTTGCCGGGCTGAATTTCAGCCACGTAGTACTCCACGCTGCCCTTGCCGTTACCCATACGGACTTCAGCAGGCTTGTTGGAGATCGGCTTGTCGGGGAACACACGGATCCAGATCCGGCCACCACGCTTGACGTGACGGGAGATCGCACGACGGGCAGACTCGATCTGGCGTGCGGTCAGGCGGCCGCGGTCTGTTGACTTCAGACCGAAATCACCGAACGCAACGGTCGCGCCACGGGTGGCAACACCGGTGTTACGGCCTTTTTGTTCCTTGCGGAACTTGCGGCGAGCAGGTTGCAGCATCTTTATTCTCCTTTACCGTCCGCCGCTGCGGCGGGCGCGGCCTTGCGAACGCGCTTAACGGCTGCATTTGCATTGGCACCAGCCTCTGCGGGTTTGTCACTGCCGTCAGCGGGTGCACCGCTGCGGCGGGGTGCGCCACGGCCTGGACGGTCGGAACCTGGACGTGCACCATCACGGCGGGGGCCGCGTGGACGACGCTCTTCTTCAGGACGGGGTGTGCTGTCCAGAGACGGCACATCGCTGCGGCCCAGGGTATCGCCCTTGTAGACCCACACCTTGACACCGATGATGCCGTAGGTGGTCTTGGCTTCGGACGTGCCGTAGTCGATGTCGGCGCGCAGGGTGTGCAGGGGCACACGGCCTTCACGGTACCACTCGGTACGGGCGATTTCGATGCCGTTCAGACGACCGGCGGACATGATCTTGATGCCCTGTGCGCCCATGCGCATGGCGTTCTGCATCGCACGCTTCATGGCGCGACGGAACATGATGCGCTTTTCGAGCTGCTGTGTGATGCTGTCGGCGATCAGCTTGGCATCGATTTCAGGCTTGCGCACTTCTTCGATGTTGACAGCCACCGGCACACCCAGCTTGCCAGCGAGGTCTTTCTTCAGCTTTTCGATGTCCTCACCTTTTTTGCCGATCACGACACCAGGACGTGACGAAAAAATGGTGATGCGGGCGTTCTTGGCAGGACGCTCAATCAGGATGCGCGACACAGAGGCGTTTTTCAGCTTCTCTTTGAGGTAGTCACGAACCTTGATGTCTTCAGCCAGCATGCCGGCGAAGTCGCGGTTGCTGGCATACCAGCGGCTCGTCCAGTTACGGGAAACCGCCAGGCGAAAGCCGGTGGGGTTGATTTTTTGACCCATGGTGCTTGTGCCCTCAGTTGCCAACCGTCACGTAGATGTGACAGGTGGGTTTGCTGATACGGTTACCGCGGCCTTTGGCGCGAGCGGTGAATCGCTTGAGTGTGGTGCCTTGCTCGACGTAGATGGTCTTGACCTTCAATTCGTCGATGTCAGCGCCGTCGTTGTGCTCGGCATTGGCGATGGCGGATTCGAGCGCCTTCTTCACAATGCCAGCGGCTTTTTTCTGGGTGAATGTCAGGATGTTGAGGGCCTGATCGACCTGCTTGCCACGGATCAGGTCGGCAACCAGGCGGCCTTTGTCAACAGACAGACGAACACCGCGAACAACTGCTTTGGTTTCCATGCTGTGTCCTTACTTCTTGGCCTTCTTGTCGGCTGGGTGACCTTTGAAGGTACGCGTCAGCGCGAACTCACCCAGCTTGTGCCCGACCATCTGGTCGGTGACGTACACAGGCACATGCTGCTTGCCGTTGTGAACGGCGATCGTCAGGCCGATGAACTCAGGGAGAATCATCGAACGACGAGACCACGTCTTGACGGGCTTCTTGTCTTTGGTTGCAACGGCCTTTTCCACTTTGGCCATCAGGTGATGGTCAACGAAAGGGCCTTTTTTGAGTGAACGAGTCATGCCGTTACCCCTTTATTTCTTGCTCTTGCGACGCGAGACAATCATGCCCTGCGTACGGCGGTTGTTACGGGTACGGTAACCCTTGGTCAGGTTGCCCCATGGATCCACAGGTGCCATACCTTCACCGGTACGACCTTCACCACCACCGTGCGGGTGGTCGATCGGGTTCATCGCGGTACCGCGCACGGTCGGACGAATGCCCATCCAGCGCTTGACACCGGCTTTGCCCAACTGACGCAGGCTGTGCTCGGTGTTGGACACTTCACCGATGGTGGCGCGGCAATCCACGTGGATCTTGCGCACTTCGCCGGAACGCATGCGAACCTGGGCGTACACGCCTTCACGGGCCATCAGCACGGCAGATGCGCCGGCGGAACGGGCAATCTGCGCGCCTTTGCCGATTTGCAGTTCGATGCAATGGATGGTGGAACCGACCGGGATGTTGCGGATGGGCAATGTATTGCCCACGCGGATCGGCGCTTCGGAGCCGCTGAGCAACGTGGCACCGACCTCAACGCCACGCGGGGCGATGATGTAACGACGCTCGCCGTCTGCGTAGCAGATCAGGGCGATGTGTGCCGTACGGTTGGGGTCGTATTCGATACGCTCCACTTTCGCAGGGATGCCATCTTTGTTGCGACGGAAATCAACCACGCGGTAGTGGTGCTTGTGACCACCGCCCTTGTGACGAACCGTGATGTGCCCGTTGTTGTTACGGCCGGCATTCTGGATCTGCGGCTCAAGCAACGGTGCAAAGGCATCGCCTTTGTACAGATGATCACGCGTGACTTTCACCACGGCACGACGGCCAGGTGAAGTAGGCTTCAACTTAACAACTGCCATGATTAAACAGCCTCCCCACCCAGGTTCAGCTCCTGACCGGGCATCAGTGTCACGAACGCCTTGCGCACGTGGTCACGACGACCGATGGTCTTGCCGAAGCGCTTGGTTTTGCCTTTTTGGTTCAGGACAGAAACGCCCTTGACCTGGACTTTGAACATCAGCTCCACAGCCGCCTTGATTTCAGGCTTGGTGGCATCCTGAAGAACTTTGAAGACGACAGCATTGCTCTTCTCGGCAACCATAGTGGCCTTTTCGGACACGATGGGGGCGACCAGAACCTGCATCAGACGGCCTTCGTCGAATTGTGTGGCGCTCATGCGTACATCTCCTTGAGCTTGTCGATCGCGGCCTTGGTGACGATCACTTTCTTGTAGTGAACCAGGGACACGGGATCGGCGTAGCGTGGCTCGACAACCAGCACATTGGGCAGGTTGCGTGAAGCCAGGTACAGGTTCTCGTCGACTTCGTCTGCAATCAGCAAAACCGACTTGAGGTTCATGGCTTTGAATTTTTCGGCCAGCGGCTTGGTCTTGGGCGAATCCAGCTTGATGGACTCGACCACGGCCAGACGGCCTTCACGGACCAGTTGCGACAGGATGGAAGCCATACCTGCGCGGAACATCTTCTTGTTCAGCTTCTGGGTGAAGTTTTCGTCAGGGCTGTTCGGGAATGTCCGACCGCCTCCGCGCCACAGCGGGGAAGAAGTCATACCGGCACGGGCGTTACCGGTGCCTTTCTGACGGAAGGGCTTCTTGGTCGAGTGCTTGACCATTTCGCGGTCTTTTTGCGCACGGGTACCTTGACGCGCATTGGCCTGGTAGGCGACCACCAACTGGTGAATCAGGGACTCGTTGTAGTCACGGCCAAAGACCGTATCGGGCACATCCACGTTGGATGCGGCTTGACCCTGTTCGTTCAGGAGTTCAACTTGCATCAGTTCGCTCCTTTGGCAATCTTGGCCTTGACAGCAGGACGCACGGTCACGAAGCCGCCGTTGGAGCCGGGCACAGCACCCTTGATCAACAGCAACTGACGGGCTTCGTCCACACGGACGATGTCCAGGTTCTGGGTGGTCACGGTCTCGTCACCGAGGTGGCCGGACATCTTCTTGCCAGGGAACACACGACCTGGGTCCTGCGCCATGGAGATGGAACCGGGCACATTGTGCGAGCGGCTGTTACCGTGGGACGCACGCTGCGAGCTGAAGTTGTGACGCTTGATCGTGCCCGCGAAGCCTTTACCGATGGAGGTGCCTTGCACGTCCACCTTCTGGCCTGCAGCGAACACAGCAGCGGCAGCGACCACAGTACCGGCGGGGTACTTGGCGGCCACATCGGCGGTCACGCGGAATTCTTTGAGGATTTCACCGGCTTCGACGCCGGCTTTGGCCAAATGCCCGGCTTCGGGCTTGGTCACGCGGGAGGCGCGACGCTTGCCGAATGCCACCTGTACGGCATCGTAGCCATCGTTGGCTTGGGTTTTCACCTGGGCAACACGGTTGTCAGACACGTCGACCACCGTGACAGGGATTGCATCCCCGTCATCGGTGAACAGGCGCATCATGCCCACCTTGCGACCCAACAACCCGAGGGAGTTGCTAAGACTCATTGTTTTCTCCGTTCCCGACTTCAATTGGCCGGGGCTGATGTCATGCTGCTTGGCAGCACAAAAACAGGCCAACCCGGTTGTTCACCGGGTCAGCCCATGCTTTTCGCGTTCTCCCCAAAAAGGGAAGCCTGCAATTCTAGCCCGGCTCAGCTGCCTGCGCAAGGGCCAGTTGGTGGTTTTTTTACTGCAACTTGATTTCAACGTCGACGCCAGCGGGCAAATCGAGCTTCATCAGGGCATCCACAGTCTTGTCCGTCGGGTCCACGATGTCCATCAGACGCTGGTGGGTGCGGATTTCGAACTGGTCACGGCTGGTCTTGTTGACGTGCGGTGAGCGCAGGATGTCAAAACGCTTCAGGCGTGTCGGCAGCGGCACGGGGCCCTTCACGATCGCGCCGGTGCGCTTGGCCGTGTCAACGATTTCGGCTGCCGATGCGTCGATCAGTTTGTAGTCGAATGCTTTCAGACGGATGCGGATTTTCTGTTTGGTCATGGAGAGTTCCTTGTGATTCTGTATGTTTATGCGAGCCAACAGTCGCCCTTTTCAGGGCGACGTTTGCGCATCATCAGGCAAGGATCTTGGCCACGACGCCGGCGCCGACGGTACGACCGCCTTCACGGATGGCGAAGCGCAGACCTTCTTCCATGGCGATGGGGGCGATCAGCTTGACAGTGATCGACACGTTGTCGCCAGGCATCACCATCTCTTTGCCTTCTGGCAGTTCGATGGAGCCGGTCACGTCAGTTGTACGGAAGTAGAACTGGGGACGGTAGTTGTTGAAGAAAGGCGTGTGACGGCCACCTTCGTCTTTGGACAGCACGTACACCTCACCGGTGAAGTGGGTGTGGGGCTTGATGGAGCCGGGCTTGCACAGCACCTGGCCGCGCTCGACGTCTTCACGCTTGGTGCCGCGCAGCAGGATACCGACGTTGTCGCCAGCCTGGCCCTGGTCCAGCAGCTTGCGGAACATTTCCACACCTGTGCAGGTGGTTTTCTGGGTGTCTTTGATACCGACGATTTCGATTTCTTCGCCGACTTTGATCACGCCACGCTCGATACGGCCTGTCACCACGGTACCGCGACCGGAGATGGAGAACACGTCTTCCACAGGCATCAGGAAGGCACCGTCCACAGCGCGCTCGGGCGTGGGGATGTAGGTGTCGCGTGCATCGGCCAGACGGATGATGGCTTCTTCGCCGAGGTTGCCTTTGTCCCCTTCGAGCGCCAGCTTGGC
>DDUQ01000026.1 GCA_002344885.1 Comamonadaceae bacterium UBA2334 | reverse complement strand
CAGGTGCCCGAGCGGGAATAGGTGCAGGAATTGGCGCGGAAGCCGATGCGTGAGCGGGGGGCTGCGGACTGACCGGACGCGGCTCGCGTGGCGTTTGGGCTGCGGGCCGTGTATCGTGCCCACCCAGGTTGAACGCGCTGACAGCTTCGACCAACTGGCGCGCCTGTTCACGCAGGTGTTGCGATGCCGCCGTGCTGTGCTGAACCAGCGCTGCGTTTTGCTGTGTCATCTGGTCCAGTTGCGTGACCGCAACATTGACCTGCGCGATGCCATGGCTTTGTTCGTCTGCAGCCGCCGTGATTTCTCCGATGATGTCGGTCACGCGCTGCACACTGGCCACGATTTCTGCCATGGTCTGGCCGGCATCACGCACCAGTTCGCTGCCACTGTGGACTTTTTCGACGCTGGTCTGGATGAGGTCCTTGATTTCTTTGGCAGCCGTGGCTGAGCGCTGCGCCAGGCTGCGCACCTCGCCCGCCACCACCGCAAACCCACGGCCCTGCTCACCCGCACGAGCCGCCTCCACCGCAGCGTTCAGCGCCAGGATGTTGGTCTGGAAGGCAATGCCATCGATCACGCTGATGATGTCGGCAATCTTCTGGCTGCTCTGCTGGATGTCTTGCATGGTGTCCACCACCTGGCCCACCACTTCGCCACCTTTGGCGGCCACGGCCGAGGCGGTAGATGCCAGCTGGTTGGCCTGACGTGCGGAATCGGCACTCTGACGCACGGTTGCCGTGATCTCCTCCATGCTGGACGCCGTCTGCTCCAGGCTGGATGCAGTCGCTTCGGTGCGCGAGGCCAGGTCAGCATTGCCCTGGGCCACATCGCCTGCGGCGCGGGTGATCTGGGACTCGATGTCGCGCACGGTCATCACACTCTGGCGGATGCGCTGCAACATGCCCAGCATCTGGCGGCCGAGCTCGGAAACGGGCGACACACCCGTCAGGTCCAGCGCAATGGACGAGCCGGTGTCCACCTTGCGGACCATATGCTGCAACTCTTCTCCGGCCCGGGATGCCTCACGCATGCCTGTCACGATGAACAACTGCAAACCGGTCTGCACCACGACGTAGAGGGCGTGGATCACGATCCGACCGAAGTCCGGCTCGTTCAGGCAATACAAGCCGAAACCGGCAGCCAGCATGCGGTCAAACAACACATGGTGCACCGCAAACAAAACCGCGGACAGCAGCAGCGGGCGCCAGTCCAGGTAAACCATCAGCAAGGCCAGCGTGACGAACACACCGAAATGCATTTCCACCATGCCACGCGCCAACTGGATGTGCAGCATGACAAACAAGGTCTGCACAGTGGCCAGCACCAATGACGAACCCAGCGTGCCACGCATGCCGACATAAGCCCCGAAAGCCATGGCCAGCAACACCACCGTGGACACCAGCGCCAGCGCCTTGTCGACAAGGGCAAAACCCATGCCCACCGACATCAGCGCCGAAATCACGATGACTGCCAGCAGCGCCTGGTCACCCAACACGCCACGTGACTTGCTGCCACCCGAACCTGCTTGAACCGACCCCATGATTTGCACCTTTGTTCCAACGATTGTCCAGCCCGCTGACATTGCCTGACGGTCAGGCAATCCATCTTGACAACAGGCTTTTGCCAAAGTGTGACACGGCCAATTCTGACCGGTACCCGTATCTACCCTCGGCATGCACGATGCCGTGGCCAGGGCACCGTCAGAGTGACACGCTGAACACTGCCGTGCTGGCCATCAGGTTGACCATCGAGCGCACGACGCGCCCTTCGGCCAGCCCAAAACTGTCCTGTATGGTCAGGCCGTTGCGTTGGGCCAGCACCTCGAAATCGGCAAACGTGCCCACGCGGATGTTCGGGGTGTCGTACCACTGATAGGGCAGGCGTTTGGTCACTGGCATGCGCCCTTGCAGCACGCTCAACCGGTTGGGCCAGTGTGCAAAATTCGGGAATGCAATGACCCCCAGCCGCCCGACACGGGCTGTTTCGAGCAGCATAGTCTGCGCGTTGCGCAGGTGCTGCAAGGTGTCGATTTGCAACACCACGTCAAAGCTTTTGTCGTCAAACATGCTCAACCCGTCTTCCAGGTTGAGCTGCAGCACGTTCACGCCACGCTGCAGGCAGGCATGCACCTTGGCGTCGTCGATCTCGACACCATAGCCTGTGCATTGCCGCTGTTTGACGAGATGCGCCAACAGGGTACCGTCGCCGCAGCCCAGGTCAAGCACCCGCGATCCGACGGGCACCAGGCGCGCGATGGCATCGATCAATGTGTGGTCGCTCATGCTCGGATACTCACTTTATGGTCGAAGTAGGCACGCACTGCCTGCATATAGCGCGGATCGTCCAGCAAAAAAGCATCGTGCCCGTGCGGCGCATCGATTTCGGCATAGCTCACATCCCGCCGGTTCTGCAAGAGCGCACGCACGATTTCACGGCTGCGCGCCGGAGAAAACCGCCAGTCGGTCGTGAAACTGATGAGCAGAAACGACGCCTGGGCTGATGCCAGCGCCTGCGCCAGGTTGCCCCCATGAGCCCGCGCCGGGTCAAAATAGTCCAGCGCCCGGGTGATCAGCAGGTAGGTGTTGGCATCAAAGTACTCGCTGAATTTGTCGCCCTGGTGGCGAAGATAGCTCTCTATCTGGAACTCGACATCCTGTGTCGAGTAACGGTAGGCGCGCGCCTCGGCAGGTGACCGGGCTGCATCGTCCTCCGCCCCGGTGGCCGCAACGGCCACCTGTTCGGCCAGGGGCTTGAGGTGGCGACCGAACTTTTCGTTCATGACATCGTCGCTCAGGTAGGTGATGTGCCCGATCATGCGTGCGATGCGCAACCCGCGCTTGGGGATCAAGCCCTCCCGCAGGTAGAAGCCCTGCGCGAAATCGGGGTCCGTCACGATGGCGCGGCGCGCAACCTCGTTGAAGGCAATGTTTTCGGCCGTCAGGTTGGGTGCGCTGGCCACCACCACGGCATGCCGCATGCGATCCGGGTATTGCAGGGTCCAACTCAAAGTCTGCATGCCTCCCAGGCTGCCCCCCATGACCGCAGCCAGTTGCTGGATGCCCAGCACATCGAGCAACCTGGCCTGGGCATTGACCCAGTCTTCGACCGTCACCACGGGAAAATCTGCCCCCCAGGGCTGACCGGTGGCGGGGTTGATGTGAGTGGGTCCGGTGGAGCCGAAACATGAGCCCAGGTTGTTGACACCGATCACAAAAAACCGGTTCGTGTCCAAGGGCTTGCCTGGGCCAATCATGTTGTCCCACCATCCCTCGCTGCGCGGGACGATCTGGCCCTGGGCGTCGGCATGCACACCCGCCACATGATGAGAAGCATTCAGCGCGTGGCAGATGAGGACGGCATTGGAACGGTCGGCATTGAGGGTGCCGTACGTCTCATAGACCAGCTCGTAGGCGGGCAACACGGCCCCGCTCTGCAAAGGCAGCGGTTCTGTGAAACGGTGTGTTTGCGGTGTGACGATCATGGAGGCGTACCCTGAAAACTGCCCAGATAGCTGTGCCATTGATCAGAGGCCGGATGGCCTCCCTCTTTAGCGGCATTTCTTGAGCGCCCGCAATCTGGTTCAAATCGGCGCTGGTCGGGTGAGTATATGAGGGTCTGGTGTGTTGTTATTGTGCAATGTATCGTCAAAGCGCTTGCCAAGCTTTGAAAAAACACCCTCACTTCAGCCCATACAGCGCATAATGCTTTGGCTGATTCACGCGCGTGGGTTGGCGAGTCAGGTGATCGGTCGGTTTCGCGTGCTACAGGTTTCATTGTGCTATCGGGGCTCCATCGCTATTTTTCAGGTATTTTCAGGAGTCCCTTCATGGGCAACAAACTTTACGTCGGCAACCTGCCTTACTCGGTTCGCGATGACGATCTGCAACAGTCCTTCGGTGCCTTCGGCAACGTGACCAGCGCCAAAGTCATGATGGAACGTGACACCGGCCGCTCCAAAGGTTTCGGCTTTGTGGAAATGGGCAGCGATGCGGAAGCACAGCAAGCCATCGCCGGCATGAACGGCCAGTCTCTGGGCGGCCGCAGCCTGGTGGTCAATGAAGCTCGCCCCATGGAAGCACGCCCACCCCGCAGCGGTGGCGGCGGCTTCGGTGGCGGTCGCCGTGATGGCGGTGGCGGCTACGGCGGCGGCAACGACGGCGGTTTCCGCAGCCCTTACGGTGGCGGTGGCCGCCGTGACGGCGGTGGTGGCCGTGGCGGTTACTGAGCACCCAGTTTGATTTGACGCACAACCCCCGGCCTGCATCGCAGTCCGGGGGTTGTTTGCTTCTGGATCAGCCCATCGTGTCGTTCATGATGTTGGTGGCCCAGGCCATGGCGTAAATGCCTTCGGCAGTTGTGGGGGCCGGTGACACCCCGCCGGCGCCCGGCGCAGGCACCATCGTTTTCTTGTCCTTGTCGTAACGGTAGACCGCTGCAACGTGGATGACCTCGGTGTGCGAGACAAAGCTGTAACAGGTGTTGGCGATGATCGGGTTGTCGGGCGCAGGTACACCCAGCATCTGAGCCGCCACTGCGCCCGCACACACCTTCGCCTGCTGGTTCGCCATGTGCCCCGATTTGGGCATACCGGGTGAACCGGCTGTCGAATCTCCCAGCACATGCACGCCCTTGGCTGCCGTGGACTCGTAACTGAGAAAGTCCACACCGCACCAACGGTCGCCGACATTGGCCAGCCCCGCTTTGCGCGCAATGTTGCCCGCCCGCTGTGGCGGAATCACATTGAGCACTTTCGCCTGTACCTTGCCCTGCAGGTCGAAGTTCAAGGTACCGGTGGCAGCGTCGACCGATTTCAGATCGGCATTGGGAACGTACTCGATGAGTCCGGGATAGCGGCTTTTCCAGACCGCCTCGAACAGGCCTTTTTTGGCCTGAATTTCAGGGTTGGCATCGAACACGAGCAACTTGCCTTTAGGCTTGCGGGTCTGCAGGTAATACGCCAGCAGACTCGCCCGCTCATAGGGTCCGGGTGGACAGCGGTAAGGCACTTTGGGAATGTGCATGGCCACCACACCAGTGTCGGGCATGGCCTGCAGCATCTGGCGCAACTGCAAAGTCTGCTCGCCCGCCTTCCAGGCGTGTGGCACCAGCGCCTGTTGCTGAGCCGTCTGCAAGCCTTCGATGCCCGAATAATCGTAGTCAACGCCCGGTGCGAGGATCAACCGGTCGTAGGGAAAACGCTCGCCACCCGCCCGAACTTCCTGTTTGGCCACATCGATGGCATCGGCGAATGCCCTGACCCAACGCAAACCGTTGCGGTCGACAAAAGGTGCATACGCACGCGATATGTCCTTCAGGCCCAGACCACCGTAAATAACCCGGTTGCTCATGGGGCACATGACGAACTCCGGGTTGGGCTCGATCAGGGTCACCTGCGCGCGGGGCGCCAAGCGACGGATGTAGCGCGCCGCCGTCGCACCACCAAACCCGCCGCCGACGACCACAATCTGCGGCCCACCCTGAGCACGCGCGGGCGTGACCACCCAAGGTGATGCGACCGCCGCCGCACCCAATTGCATGACTTGTCTTCTTTGCATGGTATGTGCCCCGGTTTACTTCAGCCCGGCAAAAAAACGGGCAATCGCGCGCAGCTCGTCGTCGCTGTAACCCTTCGTGTGCTGGTGCATGACGGTGGCATTCAGCTTGCCGGTTTTGTAGGCCAGCAACTTGCCGGTCAGATCGTCTTCCGTCCGCCCGGCAATGGTCAGCCCGGTGCCTTCTGCGCGGCCATCCGGTCC
>DDUQ01000105.1:16068-30635 GCA_002344885.1 Comamonadaceae bacterium UBA2334 | reverse complement strand
ATCGGGCCGCGCACTGCGTGCGGCCTCGCGCCGTGCGCGGGCAAACTCGGCAACGGCCACGCGGTCGTGGCCAGCCAGGTAGGCAGCGGTGGCGCGCAGGTTCGCGTCGCGGACCTGAATCTGCCAGTCTGGTGCCGGTGGGGTGCTGCCACAACCCGCCAAGGCGGCCACCAGACCGATCACTGCCGTCTGCGCCAACCGTCGCACAACAGAACGAGCGGGCTTCATGGACAAGCCGGACAGGCCAAGCAACAGGCTCATGGCAGCTTCACCTCGGGGTCGGACGCAAACGGCCACTTGCGCTGGATGTCGTTCACCATGCTGTCCAGCTTGCGCAAGCTCACCTCCACATCGGTTCGCAACACATGCAGGTCGGTGCTGGCCGCCTTGACGTTGCCCGTCACCTGCTGGGCATCTGCCAGCAACGCGTCAACCTTCTTCAGGCTCTGGCGCGCTTCGGCCACCGCATCGGCCAGCTGGCGGGTCAGGTGCTGCGCGTCAGTGGCCAGGCCCTGCGGGCCAAACACCTGGGCATCGGCCTGCGCCAGCACGCCGTCGGTTCGCTGCGCCACACCGTCAAGCCGCGCCAGCAACGCCTGCGTGCGCGTCAGCGTGCCTTGCACCTGGGCCAGCAGGCGGGCGGCCTCTGCCTCACTGCCCACCAGCACGCGCAGCGCACCCTGTGGCCCGTTCAGGCGCTCAGTGGTGGTGGCCAGGTTGCCCAGCGTGCGGGCCAGGGGTGCGTCAGCCGAGGTGAGCCGGTTCAGGTTGCCCAGCACCTCGCGCACCGCCACCATCAGTTGGGGCAACTCGGCCAGTGCATCGCCTTTGAGCAGGTTGCGCTCGGCCCCATCAGGCAACGGCGGGTCGTCCAGCACGCCGCTGAACGCGCGCAACCGGGTGCCACCCACCAGGCTGCGCTCCAGCGTGAACACGCTGCTGGTGCGCAGCCAGCGGGCGTCACGCCGGGGCACATCGACCAACAGGCGGGCCATGCCGTCCGCCCCGAGTTCAATGCGCCGCACCCGCCCGATGGGAAAGCCCGCAAACGTCATGTCCATCCCGACGGTCACGCCTTCCGCGTCGTCGGCCCGCAGCACCAGGCGGTGGGTGGCCTCGAACACCCCCCGCGCCACCATCACGTACACCGCCGATCCCACCACCAGTGCCACCAGCAGCACCAGCAACGCCAGGGCGCGGCGCTGCACGCCAGGCGGCAGCGCATCGGGCGGATCTGACGAAACGACGGGGTCGTTCAAGGGGTTCATGCTGCGCTCAATAATAGTTGCCAACCAGAGACAGCACCTCGACCAGCAGCAGCGCGGCCGTCGTGCGCACCAGACCCACGAGTTCAACCGCCGGGCCCACTGAGCCGTGCGCCGGACGTGCCGGCCCACCCACCGACACCAGTGGGACCGCCCCCACGGCCAGTGCGAACGCCAGCGTCTTGAGCACGCACACCAGCGCCACCGCCGGGCTGAACACCCGGCCCACCATGCGGGTGTAGGCCTCCAGGCCCCAGGGCGACACGCCGTGCACCATCAGGTAGGCCAGCACCAGCGCCACCACGCCGCTGATGGCCATCAGCAGCATCACGGCAAACATGCCTGCCAGCGCGCGCGGCAGCACTTCGTCGGTGAGCCACACGGCCAGCGGCATGGCCAGCTGCCCCGCCCTGGCTTGCAGGCGGCGCAGCTCTGAGGCCATGGGCAGCGTGCCACGCAGGGCAACGAACAGGGCTGCCGACAGCGGGAGCAGCTCCAGCACCAGCACCCGCACGACCATTTCCAGCGCAAACTGCGACAGGCCGTAGCTGTGCGCCGTGACCACCACGATGCGGATGAGCACCAACCCAATGAGCGCAGCCAGCACCGTGAACCAGGGCAACTGCGGCAACGTGGCCGACACCACCTGCTGCGACAGCCGTGCACGCCAGGCGGCCGACCAGGTGCCCGGGGTGGTGGCCAGCGCCAGCAGCAATGCGGTGTCGTTGCACACCTGCACCGTGTTGCGCACCCGGCGCTGCATGGCCAGCGCCCAGCGCCTGGCAAACCCGTCTGCCGGATTCATCGGGCATCCGCCCCGGCAGGCTGCAGTGCCCACTGCACAAGCTCGCGCACCACGTCGCTGGCGTGGTCGGCGCATACCCCCAGCGCTTGCTGCAAGGCCGCACGGTCAGCCTCTGTCAGGCCAGGGGCGCGCAGCGCATTGCCCGCGGCCACCGCCACATTACGCAACCACCGGACATGGCCAATGCGGCGAATGGGCGTGCCTTCGGTTCTGGCCAGGAAATCGGGCTCGCTCCAGCGCAGCAGGGCCGCCAGTGCCTCACCGTTCAACCCGGCGCGTTCGTCAAAGTCGGGCAAGGGGCTGCGCCGGGCAAACTTGTTCCAGGGACAGACCAGCTGGCAATCGTCACAGCCGTAAATGCGGTTGCCCATCGCCCGGCGAAACTCCATGGGAATGGCCCCGTCGTGTTCAATGGTCAGGTAGGAAATGCAACGCCGGGCATCCAGGCGGTACGGGGCCACGATGGCCTGTGTCGGGCAGGCCCCCAGGCAGGCCGAGCAGGCACCGCAGTGGTCGGTCGTCGGGGGAGTGGCGGGCAGGGCCAGGTCCACATAGATTTCGCCCAGAAAAAACATCGACCCGCCCTCGCGGCTGAGCACCAGCGTGTGCTTGCCCCGCCAGCCCTGGCCGCTTCGGGTGGCCAGCTCGGCTTCGAGCACAGGGGCCGAATCGGTGAACACGCGGTGCCCCAGTGGCCCCACATGGGCGGCCAGCCGGTCGGCCAGCTTCTGCAGGCGCTGGCGCAGCACCTTGTGGTAGTCCCGCCCCCGGGCGTACACCGACACGGTGCCCCGTGTCAGCTGTGCAGGCCGGGCCAGCTCATTCAGCCGCCAGGTGTCATCAGGGGGAGTGGCAAGCGACGGCTGCACGGCGAGCGGGAGGGAGCGCGGCTGGGTGGCATCTGCGGCGGGCAGGCGGGGCAGGTAGTCCATGCGGGCGGTGATGACGCTCACGGTGCCCGGCACCAGTTCGGCTGGCCGGGCACGCCTGAGCCCGTGCTGGGCCATGTAGCCCATGCTGCCGTGGAACCCGGCGGCCAGCCAGGCACTCAAACCGGCCTCCGCCGCCGACAGGTCAACCCCCGCCACGCCGATTTGGGAGAATCCCAGCTCGTGACCCCAAGACTGACACAGCGATACGATCTTTGAAGCGGCGTCCATCCACAGCCCGACGTTGACACACAGTTTGCGCCGCTCATTGTAGGAAGCCCGCCCCTGTTCCATGCCCGACCACCCTCTGACACCACGCCACACAAACTTGCAGCTGCGCTGGGACACTGAAGCCGACACCCAGGCGTTTGCCATGCGCCTGGCGGCCTGCGCCCAGGCCGCCGACGCCACCGTCACGCTCCACGGCGACCTGGGTGCCGGCAAGACCACCTTTGTGCGCCACCTGCTGCAGGCCATGGGCGTGAGCGGCCGCATCAAAAGCCCCACCTATGCGGTGGTGGAGCCCCACCAGGCCAGCGGCCCGCTGGGCGACGTGGCCGTGTGGCACTTCGACTTCTACCGCTTCGACGACCCCCGGGAGTGGGAAGACGCCGGTTTTCGCGACGTGTTTGCCAGCCGGGGCCTGAAGCTGGTGGAATGGCCCGACAATGCCGGCCCCTACCTGCCGGTGGCCGATCTGGCCATCCACCTGCTGACCCAGGCTGATGACAGCCGCCTGGCCAGACTGGTGCCTGGCACAGAGAAGGGCGCAACCTGGCTGGCTGCTGCGAAGGCTGGGCAGGCCCATGCCGACTCATCCGCCTCCGCAGCCCCGGCCAGCAACGGAGACACCCCTTGAAGCGGCGTGCGTTCCTCGAGCACTGGCTGGCCACGTCAGGCGGCACATGGCTGGGGCGGGGCAGCCTGGCGCTGTGGCTGGGTACCCCCCACCTGGCCAGCGCGGCGCGCATCGTGGCCGTGCGGGTGTGGCCCGCGCAGGACTACACGCGCATCACCATCGAGTCTGACGCTGCACTGGTGGCTCACTCGCAACTGGTGCAAGACCCGCCCCGGCTGGCAGTGGACATCGAGGGCATCGACCTCGTGCCCGAGCTGAAAGAACTGGTGGGCCGCGTCAAGTCGGACGACCCGAACATCGCGGGGCTGCGCGTGGCCCAGTACAAACCCGACGTGGTGCGCCTGGTGGTGGACATGAAAAAATCCATCCAGCCGCAGGTGTTCACCTTGCCACCAGTGGCCGCCTACCAGCACCGGCTGGTGTTCGACCTGTACCCCACCCAGGCAGCCGACCCGCTGGCCGAACTGATTGCGCAACGCATGGCTGACGAGCGCACGCGGGCATCACCGCCTGTGACAGCCAAACCACCTGCAGCATCGCCCACGCCCTCCGCCGTGTCCGCAGGTGCGGCAGCCGTCCCGCACAGCCCCACCACAGCCAAAGCCCCAACCGATGCCGACCCGCTGGGCGCGCTGATTGCCCTGCACGCCCCCCACCCTGGCACGACACCGGCCGCTGCGCTTACCGCTGCAGATACTGCCGCCAGCAGGGATACAAAAACCGCAGCGAATACCCCAATGGGGACAAGCGGCAGGGCCAGTTTTGATGCCAAAACACAGTCGCCCAGCATGACCCAGGGGCCGGACCGGCCCAGCGGCTCGGCGCTGCGGGCCAGCAGCCAGCAGGCGACCGCCGGTGGGCAGCCTGTTCCACCCGCCGCGCCTGCGGCCGCTCCGGCCACCTCAACGCGCCAGGCCACTGCACCCTCGGCCACCGACCGGCTCATCATCGTGGCGCTGGACCCCGGACACGGCGGCGAAGACCCCGGTGCCATCGGCCCCAACGGCACGCACGAAAAAAAGGTGGTGCTGGAAATTGCGCACAAGCTGCGCGACCGCATCAACGCCTCGCAGGTCAAAGGCAACCCGATGAGGGCCTTCATGACCCGCGACGCCGACTTCTTCGTGCCGCTGCACGTGCGGGTGGACAAGGCTCGGCGCGTACAGGCCGACCTGTTCATCAGCATCCATGCCGACGCGTTCTTCACCCCCAACCCGCAGGGCGGCAGCGTGTTTGCGCTCAGCACGCGGGGTGCCAGCAGCGCCGCGGCACGGTGGATGGCCAACAGGGAAAACGCAGCCGATGTGGTGGGCGGCCTGAACGTCAAAGCCGCCGACGCCACTGTGCGGCGCGCCATGCTGGACATGAGCACCACAGCACAGATCAACGACAGCCTGAAACTGGGCGCGGCCATGCTGCGGGAAATGGGCCGGGTGGGTAAACTGCACAAACCCAGGGTGGAGCAGGCCGGTTTTGCGGTACTGCGTGCGCCCGACATCCCCAGCGTGCTGGTGGAAACTGCCTTCATCAGCAACCCCGACGAGGAAGCCCGCCTGAACGACCCGGCCTACCAGCACCAGTTGGCCGACGCGCTGATGAAGGGCATCGAACGCTACTTCCAGGCCAACCCGCCACTGGCACGCACCCGAAGCACCTGATGACCGACCGCATGCGCCCCGCCGACATTGCCCTGGCCCTGCTGGTGGTGGTGGCGTGGGGCCTGAATTTTGTGGTGGTGAAGGTGGGCGTGACCCATGTGCCGCCCATGCTCCTGGGCGCGCTGCGCTTCATGCTGGCGGCATTTCCCGCCATCCTGTTCGTCCGCCGGCCCGATGTGCCGTTGCGGCTGCTGGTGCTGTACGGGCTGACGGCTTCGGTCGGCCAGTTTGCTTTCCTGTTCACGGCGGTGAAGCTGGGCATGCCCACGGGACTGGCGTCGCTGGTGTTGCAGTCGCAGGCGTTTTTCACGCTGGTGTTGGCTGCCCTGGTACTGAAAGAGCAGTGGTCAGCCCCCCAACTGGGCGGCCTGGCGCTGGCGGGCTGCGGGCTGGCACTGATCGGCTCGGCGCACGGCGCGCACATGCCGCTGATCGGCTTTGGCCTGACGCTGGCTGCCGCCACCAGCTGGGCCGCCAGCAACGTGGTCACACGCGTCATCAGCCACCGGGGCCCCGTCAACCAGCTGGGGCTGGTGGTGTGGGGCAGCCTGGTGCCGCCCATCCCTTTCCTGCTGCTGTCGTACGGACTGGAGGGCCCTTCCGCGATGGGCGACGCCCTGGCCGCATTCAACTGGGAGGCGTTGGCGGCGCTGGCTTACCTCTCGCTGGTGGCGACGCTGTTTGGTTACAGCATCTGGACGGGACTGCTGACCCGCTACCGTGCCAACCTGGTGGCCCCGTTCAGCCTGCTGGTGCCGGTGGTGGGCCTGACGACCGGCTGGGTGGTGTACGGAGAGGCCTTGCAGGCCGTCCACTTTGCCGGCGCAGCCTTGCTGATGGCGGGCTTGGCACTGAACCTGTGGGGTACACGGCTGCGCGCCTGGCTGGCCAACCGGTTCTGACGAACCCGCCAGACAAACAGGCGACGGCAGGGTGACGCAACCCGGGCCACAATCCGTCACCATGTTGCCCACCCCTGACTACGAACGCACGCCGCTGCACACCCGTACCCTGACCTTCCGTGGATTCGCCCGGCCCGACGGCCTGTGGGACATGGAAGGCGAGCTGCACGATGCCAAACACTACGACCACATCAGCGGCCCCGGCATCCGCCGGGCCGGTGACCCGGTGCACCACCTATTCCTGCGCGTGACGCTGGACGCCGACTTCCGCATCCACGACATTGCCACCAGCATGCACACCGCCCCGTTTGGCGAGTGCGGTGTGGCCAACCAGCATATGCGCCGGTTTGTGGGCATGACCATCGGCAGCGGCTGGCGCCAGACCATTGAGAAAACCGTGGGTGGCCTCGAAGGCTGCACCCACCTGCGCGAACTGCTGTTCAACATCGCGACCGCCGCGTTCCAGACCATTCCGCACCACCGCGAGGTGCAGCGCCTGGCCCGTGGCGAACCCATGCACGACCCCGACAAGCCGCCCTTTTTTGTGGGCCGCTGCATGACCTGGGACGCCAGCGGCCCCGTGGTGGCGCGGCTGATGCCACAGTTTGCCAAACCCGTTCAGTGACCGAGCGATGCCGCGATGGCGTGGTCGGTATCTGACGACACGCTGCTCTGAATGGCCGACTCGATCAGATCGTCCACCGCGCCCTTGTCGATCAGCGCCAGGAACGCCTCGGCAATGGCGGGTTCGAAATGAACGCCACTGCCCCGACGGATCTGTTCCAGGGCTTCAGATTTCTGCCAGGGGCCCTTGTAGGGACGCGCGCTCACCAAGGCATCGAACACATCGACCACCGCCACCAGTCTCGCGACGAACGGAATCGCCTCGCCCTTGAGCCCATCAGGGTAGCCCTTGCCATTCCATTTTTCATGATGGCTCCGCGCAACCAAGCGTGCCATGGCCAGTGAGGGGCTGCGCTTGAGCACGGCATCGCCTATCAGGGTGTGGCGCTGCATCTGGGCAAACTCCTCCGCATCCAGCGGACCGGGCTTGCGCAAAATGTGATCGGGAATGCCGACCTTGCCCACATCGTGCAACCGACTGGCCTTGCCATAGGCCAGCGCATCGGCAGGCGTGGCACCCAGGGCCAGCGCCAGGCGCTCGGTGTACGCCTGTATGCGGCGGATGTGTGTGCCGGTGGCACTGTCCTTGAACTCGGCCACATGGCCCAGCATGTCGATGGCCTCGTCATAAGACTCCTCCAGGCTGTGGTGCAACCTGAAGTTGTCCAGCGCCGCCGCACATTGGTTGGCCATGATCTGTATCAGCTCGCGGTCGCTGGCCGACAGTTTGTCGCCCACTTCCAAGTACACGAAACCTAAAACCTTGCCTCCTACTTGCAGAGGCACCACCATGGCGCCGTTGCGCAACCGGTCAGGCAGTTCGTGGCTGATGACAGCCTGCGAGCACAGGCGCACGATTTCCTGTCGGCGCTGTTCGCCACCGTTGGCCGTGTCGAAATCACCCGCACCGGCGCGGATGCGGACATCCTCTCCATCTACCGTCGCCACCAGGCCGTCAATGGTGGAAATCAGCCCCGATTTGCCCAGCTTGCAGATGCCGATGAGTTGCATCAGCACACCCTGAAAGTAGTCTTCCAGCTTGTTGCGCTGCAGGTTGTACAGGTCCGGCGTGACCTGCAAGATGCGCGACAGACCCACCCGGTTGAGCTCGATGGTTTGCAGGTCGTGGAAACCTTTCAGGGCATTGCGCACCGTGGTGTACAGGCGCTGCGCCGTCAGCTCGGTCTTGTCCTTGTAGTCGTCGATGTCGTAGTGGTCGATCACGTAGCGTTCAGGGGCCACCCCGGGCTGACCGGTACGGATGACCAGCCGGATCATGGTGTTGCGCAGGTCCTTGCGGATGTATTCCACCAGCTTCAGACCCGCATCGTCCGACTCCATCACCACATCGACCAGCGCCAGCGCAATGTCATCGTGCTCACTCAACAACTGTTTGGCCTCTTCTGCGCTGCTGGCCTCCAGCAGTTCGATGGGGCGGTCTCCGAACACGAAGCCCCTCAGGTTGAGCGAAGTCAGGCGCAACACATCGGGTTCGTCATCGACCACCATCACCTTCCAGGGCACGATCCGGGGGCCGATGGTGCCATCGGCACCGGTCTTGAGTTTGCGGACAATTTTCATCACAGAACTTTCGAATGCTCGCCACCCGGCGTCGGATCAGTCCTTGCCGGCACCTGCCGGGCCGGAAACACGATGGTAAACCGGGTGCCCGCACCCGGCTCGCTGTCGCAACGGATGGTGCCGTGCAAACCCTGCGTCACCAGGTTGTGGGCAATGTACAGCCCCAATCCGCTGCCACCCTGACTGCGGCGCGTGGTGAAAAACGGCTCGAACACCCGGGCCACCGTTTCAGCCGACATGCCCACGCCGTTGTCGGCAAACGTGATCTGCACGCCCTCGTCCGTCCGCTGCGCAGAAAGTTCGATGTCGCCGGCCGCTTTGCCGTCATTGAAGGCGTGGATGCGGCTGTTTTGCATCAGGTTGATGAGGAGCTGCGTCACGGTGCCCGCTGGCCCGAACAGGCGCAAACCTTCTCCGCACTGGCGGTGGATGCGGATGCGCGTCTGCTTGAATTCATTGTGCAAGCTGCGCTCCACATCTTCAAAAAGCTCGGCCAAGTCGTACTCGCGCTCCCGCTCCGACGACTGATCCACAGCCGTGCGTTTGAAGCGTTGCACCATGTCCGCTGCCCGGTGCAGGTTTTTGGTGGCCAGCGCCGAAGCCTCGTGGAGCATGCCCATGCGCGCGTCCAGGTCTTCTTCGCTCACTTCGTCCTGTTGCATCAGGTCGGCCAATTCATTCAGCAACTCCTGGGCATGCGTGGTCGCCCCCAGCGCAATGCCGACCGGTGTGTTCACCTCGTGGGCAAAGCCCGCGACCATGCGGCCCAGAGACGCCATTTTTTCGGCTTCCAGCGTGCGGGCCTGCTCAGACTGCAATCGTTCATTGGCCTCGCGCAGCTCGGCCGTCCGTTCGTCCACGCGCCTTTCCAGGGTCAGGTTCAGCTGGGTCAAAGAAGCTTGAGCGGTCACCAGTTCTTCGTTGCGGCGCGCCAGGCCGGCATACAGCCGCCGCAAGGCGCCCAGCAAAATGCCGGTACGGGGGTCATCAGAGGCTTGGTCATGGGCATAGGCATCGTCGGGTGACGTGCCGGCCCGCAAGGCAAGCACCTGCCTGCCCAACGACTGGTCGTCGCCCAGAATGTGGAACACCAACCAGTCGGCCAGAAACTCCACCAGTGCACCGATGGGCAGCTGCTCCCCCGCCTGGCGACGACCGATCCATTGCACCACCTGCGCCACAAACCGCTGGTGTGTGGCACGGTGCCGGTCTGCGTGCAAGGCAGACACGCCCGCATCAGCCATGATGCGTTCTTCGCACTCGAAGTGATACACCGTGTAGTCAGCCAGTTCAGCCAGGGCCTGGTCGATGCGCACCGCATCGCCGCTGTGGGCATCGTCGCCCAGCTGGTTGACCAGCGCCACCAGGCGCTGGTGCTGCGCATCGACCTCTTCCAGGCCAGTTTCAAACAGGCTGCTCCAGGTAAATGCTTGCATGGTGGCCTTTCGGTCAAAACGGTCGGCAACAAAGACTCAGGTTCATTCTAGGCCCCTGCCAGAACGGCCATCAGGCGCGTCATGAGGAGGCGGCCAGATGCCCGCCCACCGCGCTAATGGGCCCGCAACATGCCCCACACCAGCGACACGCCTGCGGCCACCAGATCGACCGTCAGCAGGTTCGAGGACGCACCTGCGTCCGCGCTGAAGCGCGTGTGCTGCCGTTCGCGCTCGGCGCGGCTGCGGTCGCGCTCCAGCGCCACCAGCGCGTCACCGAGGTCGGCCATCGATTTCTGGCCTGCCGCAGCGCGGGCATTGGCGCTGGCCTGCGCGTACCCTTCCATGGCCCGCATCACGGCCTGGGGATCCAGCAGGGACAGCGGGGCCTTGCAGTAACTGCAGGCATGCTCGTTGCGCACATCCACCGGCGCGCCGCAACTGGTGCAACTGACCGCCCCCACACGTTGGGCCAGGTCGTCGATTTCGGGGCGCGTCATGTGGCGCACAAACCCCTTTTCGACCATGAACGACGAAAACGGGCTGAACCTCCCGTGCTGTCCGGCGCAGCGGTAGGTGATGTAACGGCCCGTGCGCACCACGTCGAAACCTTTGGTCAGCGGCTTCGGGCAGCGCGGGCACGTCAGGGTGTTTGCCAGGGGCAATTGCTGATCGGCCCGGTGCTCGTGCAATTGGCGGAACAGCTCCACCACAGCATCCGGCGACAGCTTGAGGTTTTCATGCTTGTCGAACCAGAGTCCCTGGCAGCTGAAACAGATATCAAGCTCGACCGGTGACCCGGCATGGGTGGCGAACCGGTGGACCGACATGGGCTGGCGACAGGAGGGACAGGCGGGGGCAGGCAACATGACAGGCAAACGGTGGAAAGCAGGCAGGCAGCAGGAAAGGACACCACTGCCACCGACCATACACGCAACGCCCACCCGCTGTCGACACTTTCAACCCATCCCAGACAACTTGGCCCTGACACCGACATCGTCTGTTGCTGCAACGACAATTGCCACATGGACGCGCTGCCCCCTTCACCCCCTCTTTCACCCCCCACCGCACCCGAACGGTTAACAGCCGCAACCGCCAGGACGGGCCTGTCAGGTCGTGTGCTGTCGCTCATCCCTCCGATGACGCAGCTCAACACCCCCTACCCCTCCACCGCTTACCTGACGGGGTTTCTCAGGGAACAAGGGGTGCAGGCTGTGCAGGCCGATCTGGCGCTGGCGCTGGTGTTGCGCCTGCTGTCCGCCGACGGACTGGGGCAGGTCAAGGCTGCTGCATTGGCACAGGCACCCCGGGCACGCAGCCAGCAGGTGCAGCATTTTCTGGCCGAGTTCGACCGTTACCAAGCCACCGTCGACCGCGTCGTGGCGTTCCTGCAGGGGCGCGGCAACACATTGGCCCACCGCATCGCCAACCGCAGCTTGCTGCCAGAAGGCAAATGGTTTGCCACGCTGGACCAGCACCCCGACGACGGCAGCGGCGACCCGCTGGGCTGGGCCTTTGGCGCACTGGGGTTGCACGACCGCGCCCGCCACCTGGCCACGCTGTACCTGAACGACCTGGCCGACGTGCTGAAAGACGCGGTGGACCCCCGCTTCGAGTTTGTGCGCTACGGCGAAAAGCTGGCCGCAGCCCAGGCCAGCTTCGAGCCACTGGCGCAGGCACTGGCCGAACCGGCCCATCTGATCGATCAGCTACTCATTGAGGAAACAAAAAAGGCTCTGGCGCTTTATTTACAAGCAACTAATGCTATTGATGATGAATCAAGCACCTCGCCAGGCAGTGTGGCACCTCCGCGCGTGGCACTGCTGTCCGTGCCGTTTCCGGGCTCGGTGTACGCGGCCTTCCGCATCGCGCAGACCATCAAGGCGACCGATCCTGCCATCGTCACCGTGCTGGGCGGAGGCTACGTCAACACCGAATTGCGCGAGCTGGCGGACCCCCGGGTGTTCGACTTTTTCGATTTCGTCACCCTGGACGCAGGCGAGCGCCCACTGCTCGCCCTGCTGGCGCACCTGAACGGCCAGCGCAGCCGCCAGCGGCTGGTGCGCACGTTCTACCGCGACAACGGCACGCCACAGGCCGACCCGTCCGGCGAGCAGACAGCGCCCGCCACCGCTGACACCCCACCGCGCGTGGTGTACGCCAACTGGCAAGAGCCCGATGTGCCGTTCGAACACGTGGGCACCCCCACCTGGGACGGTCTGCCACTGGACCGCTACCTGAGCCTGCTCGACATGCTCAACCCCATGAACCGCCTGTGGAGCGACGGGCGCTGGAACAAGCTCACCGTGGCGCACGGCTGCTACTGGAAGAAGTGCAGTTTCTGCGACGTGAGCCTGGACTACATTGGCCGCTACGAGACCGCTACCGCCACCACCCTGGTGGACCGGATTGAAAAAATCGTGGCCGAAACCGGGCAAACCGGCTTTCACTTTGTGGACGAAGCCGCACCCCCGAAGGTGCTGCGTGCGCTGGCCGAAGAACTCATCCGCCGCAACGTGGGCATCAGTTGGTGGGGCAACATCCGGTTTGAAAAAAGCTTCAGCCCTGAGTTGTGCGAGCTGCTGGCCGACAGCGGCTGCATTGCCATCTCGGGCGGGCTGGAGGTGGCGTCTGACCGGTTGCTGAAACTCATGAAAAAAGGCGTGGACGTGGCCCAGGTGGCCCGCGTCACCCGCGCCTTCACCGACGCGGGCGTGCTGGTGCACGCCTACCTGATGTACGGCTTTCCCACACAAACCGTGCAGGACACGGTGGACGCACTGGAGTACGTGCGCCAGTTGTTTGAAAACGGGTGCATACAAAGCGGCTTCTGGCACCGGTTCACCTGCACCGTGCATTCACCGGTGGGCAAGCACCCCGCCGAGTACGGCGTGACACTGCACCCCCTGCCCGAACCACCCACCGGACCCAACGGCCAGGCACTGACGTTTGCCCGCAACGACGTGGGCTTTACCGACCCCAGCGGCGTGGACCACGACACGCTGGGCCTGGGCCTGAAAAAAGCCATCTACAACTACATGCATGGCATGTGCCAGGAAGACGACGTGCGCCGCTTCTTCAGCATGAAGGTACCCAAACCCACCGTGAAGCGGGACTTTGTGGCCCGGGCGTTGCACACCGGAAAGTGATCCCGCCAGCCCTGTGTATCAGCCAGCGAGCCTGATGTAGCTCGCCGCGTCGGCATCGTCAAACTGCGTGTGCCGCAAGGCCCAGTCAGACATCAGCCTGTTCAGCATGTCCCTGTTGACCGAGCCCTTTCCCACGTCCTGACTGACCTGGTTCAACCTGGAGAGCAATTCATTGTGGTAGCTCACGTGCAGGGCCAACCCCGGGTAGCCAGCCGCCTTCATCAGCTCTTCTTCCAGCTCGAAATGCTCTCGCGTGTGACGGTACAACTGCATCAGCACCGGCTTCAACCGGTCCGGTGTCCCAGCATCAGCCATCTGGTTGATCAGGTCGAACATTTCCTGGTGCTGCGCATCGATGCCAGGGTGTCCCAGCGCGTAGCTTTCTTTCCATTCCACCAACATACGCATCTCCACAGAATGTCTGCCAACGGCCAGCCCGGCCGCTGTGCGTTCAGCGCACCATCACACCGGATGATTGCGCCATGATCTCCCTGGCGATCAGCCCCAGCGGAATCGTTTTTTCCACTGCGCCCCGCTTGACCGCTTCCTTGGGCATCCCATACACCACACACGAAGCCTCGTCCTGTCCGACCGTGCGCGCACCCGCATGTCGCATTTCCAGCAAGCCGGCGGCACCATCGTCACCCATACCGGTCATGATGACACCCAATGCATTCGCACCTGCGCACTTGGCGACCGAGCGGAACAGCACATCCACCGAGGGCCGGTGACGGTTGACCAGCGGGCCGTCCACCACTTCGACGTAGTACTGCGCGCCGTTCCGCTTGAGCAACATGTGCTTGCCCCCTGGGGCAATCAAGGCTCGGCTGTTGACCACACGGTCATTGTTTTCAGCCTCTTTGACTTCGATCTGACACAACCCGTTCAACCGTTGGGCGAACGCAGCCGTGAATTTTTCAGGCATGTGCTGGACGATGACGATGCCAGGCGTCACGCGGGGCAATGCAGTGAGCACAGCCTCCAGCGCCTGGGTGCCGCCGGTTGATGTGCCCAGCGCCACCACCCGATCGGTCGTCTGGATCATGGCAGAGTGTTTGTCACTGGTGGGGGCCAGGATCACGTCCGCAGTGTGCTTGGTGGGTGCCCGCAGCACGCGCACATTGCTTTTGGCCGCCGCCTTGACGGCAGCCACCAGATCATCAGACGCGTCTTCCAGAAACTGCTTCAAGCCCAACTTCGGCTTGGTGATGATGCTGACCGCCCCTGCAGCCAGCGCTGCCATCGAGGTTTCGGCCCCTGACTCCGCCAGCGTGGAGCAAATGACCACTGGCGTCGGGCGCTCGGACATGATTTTTTTCAGAAACGTGATGCCATCCATGCGCGGCATCTCGATATCCAGCA
>DDUQ01000105.1:0-15869 GCA_002344885.1 Comamonadaceae bacterium UBA2334 | reverse complement strand
TCCATGCGCGGCATCTCGATATCCAGCACGATCACGTCGGGCCACTGCGCCTGCATGCGCGCCATGGCCAGAATAGGGTCCGCCACTGCAGCCATGACTTCAATGTCGGGGTCGCGCGTCAGCAAGGATGCCACCACCTGTCGCACCACGGCCGAATCGTCCACCACCATCACCTTGATCCGCGTCACTTCAATCGCTCCTGTGCATCCAATTCAGCAGCCACCTCCTGCAGCGACAGTTTGACCTGCCGCACCCAGACATCTCCCTTGCTGACATCGAAAATAACCTGTCTGTGACCGACACCAAACAGGCTTTCGGTCACCACGGCAATGCCCTGTTCGGCCAGCAACGCACGGGCGGCCTCCCCATTGCGACGGCCCACGTGGGTGCCATCGACCTTCATCTGGCCGGGAAACATGTGGCCCCCACCGAAAATTTTGGCCTCGCACTGGCGCGGCTCCACACCATTGGCACGCAAATCACGGCACATGAGCGCCAACGCTTCGTCGCCATAATGGCCGTCCAACTCCGCCGACACCGGACTGGCCGCCCCTCGCGTAGGCAACAAAAAATGGCACATGCCCCCCATGCGCACACGCGGATGCCACAACGTGATGGACACACACGAGCCCAACACCGTGCGTATCTGGTAGGCCGCATCAGCCACGAACCATTCGCCCGGCATCAGGAAAATGTCCATCAGCGCGTTGTTCTGCACCGTCACACCGCCTTTTGATAAATGGACGGTGCAATCTGGCGGACGGCATTGGTGATGTCGTTCAGGCTTTCGGAATGGCCCACGCAAAAATAGCCGCCCGGCCTGATGGCCGCGAGCACCCTCGCAACAACATCGCGTTTGGTGTCCTGATTGAAATAAATCATGACATTACGCAGCCACACCATGTCGAACTGGCCCAACTGGGGCAATGGGGCATTCAGGTTGGCATGGACGAACGTCACGCGGTTACGCAGTTCACGGTTGACCAGGAAATGCCCTGTGTATTCGTCCGTCCCCTTGCGGCAGAAACGCTGCAGATAATCTTTTGAAATGTGGCGTCCCCGTTCCAGCGTGTAAAGCCCACGGCGAGCGCCCTCCAGCACGCGGGTGCTGATGTCGGTCCCGACAATTTCCCAGGCCTGCCCCGGCATCACGTCCGCCAGCACCATGGCCATGCTGTAAGCCTCTTCACCCGACGAACTGGCCGCGCTCCACAACCGGTAGGGTTGAGGCCGCCCACGCGCAGACAGCGCCTGGGCCCGCAGAAAGTCGAAGTGCTTGCTCTCGCGAAAAAAATAGGTTTCGTTGGTGGTGAGCAAGTCCACCGCCATTTGCACCTCGTCGGGGTGTCTGCCCGATGCCAGGAGGTTGAAATAGGCACCGAAGCTGTCCAGACCGTGCAGCATGAGGCGCTTGCTGAGCCGCCCGGTGACCAATGCTTTTTTGGCATCGGCCATCGAGATGCCCGCCGAATCAAAAATGAACCGCTGGAACTGCGCAAACTCCGCGTCGGTGATGGGCTTCATGTGCAAAGTCTGGCGTGTCCAACCTCAGTGCCTGTTCAGGCCTGAGGCAGGGCCAGGTCTGCTGCCGCAGCCACTTGCCCCATCTGGCTGATTTCTTCGGTGGACAGCACGTTGTTCACATTCAGCAGGATCACGAACTTGCCGTTCACCTTGGCAATGCCTTCGATGAAATCGGGGCGAATCTTGGCACCGAAGGACGGGGCGGGCTCGATTTCAGACGCCGGGATCTCCAGCACGGCCTGCACTGAATCCACCACCACGCCCATGTGTTGCTGCTCACCTTCCTCGTCGGGTGCCAGCTCAATGATGACGATGCACGTGCTCTTGGTGACCGGTGTAGACGGCTTGCCGAACCGCGCCGACAGGTCCATCACCGGCACCACCGCGCCGCGCAGGTTGATCACCCCACGTATGCAGGCCGGCATCATGGGCACATCGGTCAGGTTGGCATACCAGATGATTTCCTTGATGGCCAGGATGCTGAGCGAGAACATCTCGCCACCCAACATGAACGTCAGGTACTGTTTGTTGTCATCCACCGCCTGAGCAGCTGCCACCTTCGCAGGCGGCTTTTTGCTGGACTTGACCAGAGCAGACATGGCTCGCTCCTTCAGAACTTGGTGAACTTGGATTCGTCCACATCCTGTGGTCCTGCCTGCGCAACCATCTTGGCGGACGCCTTGGCAGGCGCAACCCGGCCGGTGTTGTCAGCGCGGGGAGCGCTGGCTTTGGCCTTGCGTGCGGCCGGGGCTGCCGCTGCACGCCGCCCACCGGCTTCCAACTTGAAGAACGCCATGGTCTGCTGCAACTGCTCGGCCTGACCGCTCATTTCCTCGGCGGTGGCGGCCAGTTCTTCCGAGCTGGACGCATTTTGCTGCGTGGTCTGGTTCAACTGGCTCACGGCAGAGTTGATCTGCCCCACGCCGGACGACTGTTCGGTCGAGGCTGCCGTGATTTCTTGCACCAGATCGGATGTTTTGCGGATGTTGGGCACGATTTCAGCCAGCAACTTGCCGGCTTTCTCGGCCAGTTCGACACTGCTGCTGGCCACTTCGCCGATTTCCTGTGCGGCGACCTGGCTGCGTTCGGCCAGCTTGCGCACCTCTGCGGCCACCACGGCAAAGCCCTTGCCATGCTCGCCGGCACGGGCGGCTTCGATGGCGGCGTTCAGCGCGAGCAGATTGGTCTGAGCGGCAATGTCGTCGATGATGCCGATCTTCTGGGCAATCTGCTTCATGGCCGTGACGGTGGCCTCCACCGCCTCGCCACCGTCGGCAGCATCGCGGGCAGCCTTGCTGGCCATGCCGTCGGTGATCTTGGCGTTTTCGGTGTTCTGGGCGATGCTGGAGGTCATCTGTTCGATGGACGCACTGGTCTCTTCCACACCCGCAGCCTGCTCGCTGGCCGCCTGCGACAGAGACTGTGCGGTGGCGCTCACCTCTTCAGATGCGCCGGCCAGAGCCTCGGCCCCGCTGTTGACGTCTGTCACCACCTCACTGAGCTTTTCGACCATGCCCTTCATGGCAAACAGCAGGCTGGACTTGTCTTTGGCATCAACCTCGATGGTCATGGTCAGGTCACCGTCGGCCAAGCGGGTCACCATGTCGCGGGCGTAGTCGGGTTCCCCGCCGATCTGCTTCATCACGCTGCGAGTGATGATCCAACCCAACAAAGCAGACAGGAAGGCAGCAATGCTTCCCAGGACCATGATCAATGTTTGGGTGGCGTTGGCCAAAGCATCGGCATCCTTGCCGGTCTTTTTCATCAACTCATCCTGAAAATCGATCAACCCGCGAATAGCCTTCAGGTAGGCATCCGTCGCTGGGCGCATGTCTCCGTACAACAACTTGAACGCCGCGTCGCGTTCGTTGCTTTGGACGTGCGCCAGGAATTTTTCCAGCGTCGATACATATACCGCTCGCGTGTCATTCATCACTCTGAGCAATTTTTTGCCTTCGTCGGAAGTGATTCTCGATTCCAGCGAATTGATGTTGTCTGTGATGATCTTGCGCTGCTCGGTCATCCGCGACACCTGACTCTTGATTTCATTGGGGTCGGTGACCAGCAACAGGTTACGGTTGATCTGTGCCACCTGGTTCATGGCCCGGATGACATCTATCGCGTCTATGGTTTTGGGGTATTTGTCATTTACCAGGTCTTCTATTTCCCGGTTCAGCGTGTTCAACCTCGTGTAGCTGACAACGGAGATGATGACCAGCAACAGCAGGGTCGCAGCGAAACCCAGGCCGAGCCGGACGGCTAATTTCATATTTGCAAACATGTCTGAACCCTCTCAACAACAAAAAAACTGACTCGGTTGAACGCACCAGGCATTCAACCCCTTTCGAACCCTGCCCGAATGCATCGGCCCGAGTGCCCTCAAACTCGTGCCAACTCAAGCCTTTGCCGTGCAACCGAGCCGCTCTTGTCCATGGCCTGACGCACCAGGGAAGGCACATCCAGAATGAGCGCCACATCGCCACTGCCCAGAATGGTGGAGCCGCTGACGCACTTGACCTGCGCAAACATCTTGCCCAAGGGCTTGATGACGGTCTGGAACTCGCCCAGCAGGTTGTCCACCACGAGGCCGGCTCGCTGGTCACCGTGTTTGAGCACGACAATGTTCTCGCCCTTGGCCGCCTTGCCAGGGATGCCAAACAGTTCCCTCAAGCGGATGAACGGCAACACCTCGCCCCGCAGGTTGGTGTAGTCATGACCGGGCTCGGCCGAAAACGCCACGCATTCTTCGATCATGTCGAGCGGAATGGCATACACCGCTTTGTCCACACCGACGAGGAAGCCGTCGATGATGGCCAGCGTGAGGGGCAACTTGACCGTGACGGTGGTGCCCACGCCTTCTTCGCTGCTCATGCTGACCGTGCCACGCAGGGCCGTGATGTTGCGCTTGACCACGTCCATGCCCACACCGCGGCCCGACAGGTTGGACACCTTTTCGGCGGTGGAAAACCCGGGCTCGAACACCAGGGCATACACCTCGGCATCAGACAGGTTGTGACCCGGCTCGACCAACCCACGCTCAATGGCCTTGGCCAGAATTTTGTCACGCTTCAGGCCGCCCCCGTCGTCTTCGACGGTGATGACGATGGCACCGGAGTCGTGGAATGCGTTCAGGCGGAGCGTGCCTTGCTGGGGCTTGCCACGGGTCACCCGTATGTCAGCAGGTTCGATGCCATGGTCCATCGAGTTGCGCACCAGGTGCATCAGCGGGTCACCGATTTTTTCGACCACGGTTTTGTCGAGCTCGGTGTCTTCGCCGCTGATGACCAGCGCAATGTCCTTGCCCAGCTCGCGCGACACGTCGTGCACCACCCGCTGGAAGCGGTTGAACGTCGCGCCGATTTTGACCATGCGCAGCTGCAACGCACTGTCGCGCACCTCTTCCACCAGCGTGGACAGCTTGGACGTGCTTTCCTCCAGCTCGACCACCTTGGCCCGGTGCGCAATCATGTTGACGTTGGCGCCAGCGATGATGAGCTCGCCCACTAGGTTGATGAGCTGATCGAGCTTGTCGGCATCCACACGAATGGAGCGGCTTTCCGCAACGACGGTCTCTTTGGTTTGCTTTTGCTTCTGTAGCGCCGCCTCCACCACCTCCGGCTGGACAGACCCCTGCGTGACCAGAATGGTGCCAATGGGGGTGGACGGCGTGGCCACCTGCTCGTTCAGCGCGGTGTCCAGCTCCTGGCGGGTGAGCGTGCCACACCGCACCAGCATCTCGCCCAAACGGGCCGCGTCGCCTTGCTGCTGCTCCAGCAGCTTGACGTACTCGGACACCAGGCTGTGTGGCGGCAGGATGAAGAGTTGGCTGTCTTCGCGGACAAACTCGAACACCTGCTCGATGGCCGATTTGTCGACGCTGCCCTTGAAGGCCATTTCAAACCCGAGGTAACAGGTTTCCGGGTCCATGGCCGCCACATCGGGCAGCGCATCGGCCACAGTGGCTATTGCCGTGATCTGACCCAGCGTGCCGAGGTAGCGTATGAACGACAGCGGATCCATGCCGTTGCGCAGTACATCGGGCCCGAACCGAACCGAAATGTGCCAGTGATCGGCATCGACCTGCGCGCCATTAATCCGCCGCACAGGATCGGCCTCGACCGCCTGATCGGCCACCACCACCTGATGCGCCGGCACCGCTGTCCCGTTGAGATACGACCGCAAATCGGCCACCAGGGGTTCACCCGCCTGCGCTAGCGCAGGCGTACCGCCCTGCTCGCCAGCGGCCACGCCGTCGACCAGGGCACGCATGTGGTCGCCACAGGCCAGCAGCAGCGCCACCAGCTTGTCATTGAGTTCGAGCTTGCCGCCTCGCACGCGGTCCAGCACACTTTCGACCACATGGGTGAACGCCACGATGTGATCGAGGCTGAACAACCCGGACGAACCCTTGATGGTGTGGGCAGCGCGGAACACGGCATTGATCATTTCGCTTTTGTCGTCTGCCTGTTCGACAGCCAACAGCGCCGTTTCCATGTCTTCGAGCAGCTCACCGCATTCGACGATGAACAGCTGGAGGGCTTCATCAAGATCCATCGGAACTCCTTGCTGCGCCACCCGATGCTGACCGCGAACGTGACTCCATGACCATGGGGTCGCCAAAATAGGCCGCCACATTGAGCAGTTCGAACACATCGACCACTGCCTCGCTGTGGCCAGTCAGGTGCAGTTCCCGGCCTTGTGCCACAGCCGTTTTTTTGGCCAGCATCAACAATTGGAGACCGGCGCTGTCCATTTCAGTGACGCCTGACAAATCTATTTCGGTCGCCGGCGGATCGGCAAACAGCACAGGTTTGAGTTCGGTCGCACGGAAGATGGTCAGTTCACCTTCTATGCGAAGGGTGTGCGCGTTGCTCATGGCAGGCACAGGCGCTGAACCGCACCGATGAGCTGTTCGGGCTGAAACGGCTTGACCACCCAAGCTTTTGCGCCGGCAGCCTGACCTTCGCGCTTCTTGGACTCTTCAGACTCGGTCGTCAGCATGATGACCGGGGTGAACCGGTAGGCAGGCAGCTGCTTGACCGCCTTCAGGAACGAGATGCCGTCCATGTTGGGCATGTTCACGTCACTGATGATGAGGTGCACTTTTTGCCCGGTCAGTTTGGCAAGCGCATCCCTGCCATCTGAACCCTCGATCACGGTGTATCCAGCTCCCTTGAGCGCAATGCCCACCACCCTGCGTACGGAGGCGGAGTCGTCAACGATCATCACAGTTTTGCTCATGTCCCAACCCTTCAGAAAAAGCTGATGTCAGAAGATTTGGCCTGGTCGACCTTGCCACCCTGATGGATGATGTGCTGGTCGGCCATGACGTAGGTTTTTTTCAGTTCACTCAAGAGCAACTGAGGATCGGCCACGCTCAAGTTGCCGGTGTCGGCATACGTTTGCTCGCCATCCTTCAGAACCTTGGGCATCATTTCCATGTTCTTGATGACCTGAGTCATGATCTGGCTCACGCGGTCCTGGAACTGAAACTCCACCAGCGCATTGTTGACCTGCCCCTGAATGCCCATGCTCTCCATCTTGAGCGTGTCGCTGGCGCGCTGGAAGGTGTCAATGACCGTTTTGAAGTCACCGATGACCTTGGCAATCACGGCCTGTGAAGCGGCCAGCGAGTCTTCTTCCTGCTTGACAGAGCCCTTGACCACCTGACAGGTCTCCAGGATGGCTCCGCTGATGATTTTGACTTTTTCACCGATGCGGCGTCCCGTCTCACCCGACTGGTTGGACAGCATGCGGAACTCTTTGGCGACCACCGCAAAGCCACGGCCCATTTCGCCGGCACGGGCGGCTTCGATGGCTGCGTTCAGCGCCAGCAGATTGGTTTGTTGGGCGATGCGATCCACATCCCGGGCCATGGTTTGCAACTCGACAATGAACCGGTCCAAGCCCTGCACTTTTTCGACCATGGTGTCCATGCGGGCGGTGGCATCTGCCTGTACCGCCACCAGGTCATGCAACTGTGTTTCGCTCCGGCTGAACATGCCGACCAAGCCGCCTTCTCCGTTCTCGACGCTGTCGGTTTCCAACGAAGTGGCCTGGATGGTGGCATCGATTTTGTCCACAAGGCCGCCGAACTCTTCCGTCAGTGCATTGACCGCCGTTTCCATCTGCTCGCGTGAGGTGTCAAGATGCCCCTTCCAGATGGGCACCACCTCAGCGACAAAAGATGTCTGACCCGCCACGTAACGTTGGGTCTCGGCTGCATTTTGTTTCAGCAGATTGACGATCCACAGACCCAATGCGAATCCGGCGATCGACAAACCGATGGCCAGCACGCCCGCCAACCAGGTCAACCCGGCAGCGACCAACACACCCACGCCACCAAGCAGGCCCAAGGCACTGCAGACCCAAAACGGCTTTTTGTAACGTTGAATAACGATCATGACGAATTGATTTTTATCAATGCTGCCTGAATCCCTGACCCCTGTCCCTGATCCAGATCAACACATCGAGCGATTGCAGAACATTGTCACCGATGACTTGGCACAGCTGAGGGCAACTCAGCCAAACTGGATGAACAATTGATAAACTCAAAAACAGAAGCAATAGAACGAATAAATAAAAGCGCTGAAAGCAAATTTTTTATTCAATATTGGGAGGCAAACCCATCAAGTTGCTGCCTGAGCGGCAGCCGCTCGAGCCGAGAAACTGTTCATGCCGCTCTGGCAGTCTGGGTACAGGTCAGAGTATGAACCAGTTCAGTACACACAAAGAGACGTCTCACGAATGTCCGGCATGCCAGGGTGATGGACGTTCAAGGGCAAAGTACGCACCCGAAGACAGTCTGAAATGCCTGCACGAACTTGCGTGCAATCAGGCCGTGCCAAGTATCCGTCGGCTGCCAACCGACCAGCCGATCAGCGGAAGCGTCAGGACACCACTCGCGCAGACTGGTTGCCCGCGCGCAAGGCGTTGGCGGCACCGCTTTGCAGGTTGGCCGCTGCGTCGCGCTGCTGGCGTGCTTGTGCGGCCTGCGCCAGTTGGGCCGACTCATCGTCACTGGCACGCGTGGGCCTGGTCCGCTCGGCATTGTTCGCACCCGTGGGGTCGTTGGATGCCGAGGTGCTGCGGCTGACCTGAGCCGCCTGCCCACGCTGCGACTGGCTGGAGGCGGTATTGGCGGGGGTCTGCTGCGCAGATTCGTATGCCCGCAGCGCGGCCGAGACATTGACCGGCAAACGGTTGGGCGCAGCACCCACGGACGAGCCGGACACACGACCCGACTCGCCAGACGCTTCTGCGCTGGCACGCTGGCGCGCTGCCTGGTTGATGGACACCACCGCCGATGCCGACCGACCGGCATCATCCTGTACCTGCCGGCTGTTACCTGCCTGCTGCCCTACACCGCGCAATGCAGCCACTTCGGCTGCAGGAGTCACCTGGGCGCTGCGGATGTTGGCGTTGCTGTTGATGGTGGTGTTCATGGCGTTACCTTTTGCATACAAACGTTCAAGCGGTCACGTTGATCAACTGGCCCAGCTTCTGCCCGCCCAAGCCGATCACGCTCGCGGCAGACTTGACCATGGGCGAGGCCTGTTGCTCCACCGTGGGGGCCTCCGCATTCAGGGCGTTGCTGACGGGTTTGACCTGGCCCACCTGGGCAACAGGGGCGGTGTCAGCGGGTGCCACCACTGCGGAACCCTGGCGCACCTGGCCGGCATGGGCTTCTCCCCGGCTTGCCTTGATGCCCAGTCCCTGGGCTGTGCTTTGCGCACGGTCGGCATCCTGCTGGGCAACATCGGCCTTCTGCCGCAAATCGCGGGCAACCTGCTCGGCCTGCTCAGCTGCCCGTTTCGACTCGCGCACGCGCACCTGCTGCCCGCCAAACGACAAGGCACCGGAGCCGCCTGATAACAACGAGATGCCAGACATATTCAAATCATGTTGTCACGTCTGGTGCAATGATAGACCTTTGACACCTGACTGACCACCCACTGAACTCGAAAGCCCGCAGCAGGCATGAGGTGGCGCACGGTCATGCACCCCGACGAACTGCTGCCAACTCGTTTCCGCAGGTTCTGCCAGAATGCTGCAATGCACCATTACAACACCGACACCACCGAAGCCCTGCCCGAGGACATCAGACGAACCGAAAACACCCTGGCCGACATCAGTGCCCGCATTGCACGCCTGGCCATGGCCATCGACGCGCCGGTTGCGACATTGAACGACATTGAAGCCATCATGAACAAGGAGGTGCCGCTGTTGGCGCATCACGCCTACCAGGCGACGGCAACCTTGGGCGGCAGCGACCAGGGCCGCCTGACGCATCAATGGGAAGAACTGCGTGGACTGTTGCTGCTGCGGTGTGACCTCGTCAGCCAATTGATCAAATCACACGATTTGCACACGGCCACAACGGTGCTGACCGACATCGAGGCCCAATTGGAGCGGGAGGGGTTTCAACACCGGGCGCTCGCCTTCAATCTGGTCAGATACCTCTCTCAGAACAGCCAGGCAGATGGCTCAATGGACGAGAACACGCCGCTGCCCAAGCCCCTGGTTTGAACCGAAAAGTTCCACTCTGCGCGCCCACTCAAGAACAGGCTTTCAGGCCACACCTGTAGGGCCTGTCCGAACGGGATAACGCCGGAACAGCGGCTACAGACCAGACAATTCTGCAGATGGCCCAGCATGCAGTGTGCGGGCGCCCCGCCTAAAATGACCGGATGATTTCACCCGCCCTGCCCTCCGACCCCGAAACCGAATTTGCCGCGACCCTGCCCGTGGTGCGCGGCATGGCAGCCGAAACCCAGGCACTGGTGGTGGGCGACCTGGGCGACCCCAGCTACCGCATCGACTCGTTTGCCGAAAGCCTGGACCTGATGCGCAAGGTGGAGCAATCGGGGGCCGATGTCACGCTGGTGGTGCTGAGCAACCGTGCAGGCGAAGCGCCCGAACTGGTGCTGGCTTTCTCGGCACGCGTGCGCAACATCAGCGATGACACCCAAACCATGGAGATGGACTTGCCACTGGCCAGCCCGCCTCTGGCCAAAGGGCAAATATTGCGCGGCTCCATCCGCCTGCAGGGCATCATCGTGACCTTCGAGGCCGAAACACTGGGCAGCCGTGGGCAACCCGACGGTACGCAGGTGCTGCATGCCAGGCTGCCGTTCCGGCTGTACCGATTGCAGCGGCGGGACAGTTTCCGGGTGCCGGTGCCCTCGTCATCGGGGGTGTTCGTCACGCTCAAGACCGGCATGCGTTACCTCGAAAACCTGAAGGTGCTGGACCTGAGCTGCGGTGGCGTTTCGGTGGTGGTGCGTGCGCCGATCGACAGCGTGCACCTGGGCAAGCGCTTCCCGGGTGGGTTGTTCAAGCTGGGTGGCCCGGCCGGGCAGGACACCTTCCGGGTGGACATGCTGGTCAAACATGTCCGCATGGCACCTGCCGCGCTGAACCAGCTGGTGGCGGCCACTGCGGTGCTGCGTCAGCCTGCCCCCCCTCGGTCCAGCACGGCCAACGCCGCGTTCCGCGAGTCGGCCATGGCCGCCGTGGGGGCGTTGCTGCAACCCGAGTTGCTGCAACTGGGCATCGAATTCGAGCGCATGCCCATGGATCTGGAACGCAACCTGGCTCGACTGGTCAACGAGCTGGGCGTCAATCTGGTGACCCGCGTGAAGTCTGACGACTGAACTGGCTCCAACCGCAAACCGTCGTCAGACCAGCCGGGCACCTTTCGCCTGGACAGACCGCAGCCTGCGGCCGCTGGAACAAGCCTGTCAGGCGGGCAATTCAGCAGTCAGGCCAGGGCGACCGTACAGGTAGCCCTGGTAATGCAGGCAACCGTGGCCGGCCAGTGCGTCCCGCTGGGCGGCTGTTTCGACGCCTTCTGCAATCACGTTGAGCCCCAGGCTGTCAGCCAGCGCCACGATGGCACGCACGATGGCAGCGTCTTTCGGGTCGTCGGTCACGTCGTGGACGAAGGACTGGTCAATCTTGAGCTGGTCCAGCGGCAAGCGCTTGAGATAGGCCAGCGACGAGTAGCCGGTGCCGAAGTCGTCCAGTGAAAAGCCCACACCGTGCACTTTGAGCGCGGTCATTTTCTGGATGGTGTCTTCCTTGTTGTCGAGCAACAGACTTTCGGTCAGCTCCAGTTTCAGGCGGCCCGGCGGTGCGCCGGTGCGGGCCAACGTGTCCAGCACCCAAGCTACAAAGTCCGCCTGACGCAGTTGCCGACCGCTGACGTTGACCGCCAACACCCGCTCAGCGGTGGCCGGTTGCGCCGCCCACAAGGCCAATTGCTGACAGGCAGCCTCCAGCACCCATTGACCCAGAGGCAGGATGAGGCCGGTATCTTCAGCCAGCGGAATGAACTCGGCCGGTGACACCATGCCACGCAGCGGATGCTGCCAGCGCACCAAGGCCTCGGCCCCGGTCATGCGACCCGCAAGGTTGTACTGGGCCTGAAAGTACAGGCGCAACTGCCCGTCCCGGATGGCGTGACGCAAATCTTTCTCCCCAGCCAGACGGGCCATGATGGCTGCTTGCATGTTGGGGTCGAAAAAGCGCAGCGCATTGCGCCCCCCGGCCTTGGCCTGGTACATGGCCAGGTCGGCATGTTTCATCAGTTCGTCGGCGCTGTGCTGCTGGTCTGAGAACAAGGCAATGCCCAGGCTGCAGGAGCTGTCCACCTCCTGTCCGGCCAGCAAGTGGGGGCGGGACAGCTCGTACAGCAGCTTTTCGCCCACCAACCGGCAATGCGCACCGGCCTCTTCCGGCAACGGGCTGAGCTCTTCGAGCATGATGACGAATTCATCCCCCCCCAAGCGGGCCACGGTGTCACCTTCGCGGACCGCGGCAGTCAGGCGGCGCGCAACTTCACACAGCAGCTCGTCACCCTTGTCGTGGCCCATGGTGTCGTTCACGATCTTGAAGTTGTCCAGGTCGATGAACATCAGCGCCCCCGAGCGCCCGCTGCGGTGGCAGGTCACCAGCGCCTGCTGCAAGCGGTCCATCAGCAAGCGACGGTTGGGCAGCCGGGTCAAGGGGTCAAAAAAAGCCAGGCTGCGGATTTCATCCTCGGCAGCCTTGCGCTGGGTGATGTCGGTCAGGGTGCTGACGTAATGCGTCACCTCACCTTCGCGGTTCTTCACGGCGGTGATGGTCAGCCACTCCGGGAAGACCTCGCCATTCTTGCGCCGGTTCCACACCTCGCCAGCCCAATGGCCATCGTCAGACAGCGCCTGCCGCATCGCGGCATAAAAAGCTTTGTCATGCCGACCCGAAGCCAATATGGATGGTGTCTTGCCAATGACCTCTTCTGCCTCGTAACCCGTCACCCGGGTGAAGGCCCGGTTGACCCGCAGGATGACGCTGTGGGCATCGGTGACGGTCATGCCCTCTTGTGTCTCGAAAGCAATGGCCGCAATGCGCAAGTCCACCTCGGTGCGTTCGCGCTCAGCCTGGTATGCCTTGAGCACACCGGCCAGCCACCGCGAAAATACCCACGAGCAAGCCAACCCCAAAGCGAGCGCACCCAGCAGGGCAGCTGCCCACTGGAGCGTGTGCGCAGCAGAACCATCCTCCAGCAGCCGACGCTGCTCGGCCAGTGCGCCCCGCACGTCATCGTCGAACACCGTGACCACCAGCACCCAGCCCCAGGGTTCGTAAGTGCGCAACAGCGCCGTTTTAGGCGACAGTTGCCCGGTCTTGGGGTTGACCCAGTCGTACCTGACCAGGCCGCCACCCTGCATGGCCACCGCTTGCAGCCGTGCCAGCGTGGCCCGCTCCCGCTCGGGCATGTCACCCAGAGATCGCCCTTCCAGGGTCGGGTCGCTGGGGCTGAGCAACGAACGACCATCACGATCCAGCAGACCGACGCGTCCCGACTCCCCGAACCGCAGGGCACGCAGACGGGCCATGGCCTCTTTTTTCTGCATCTCCTCCCATTCGTAGGTGTAGTCGCCAGTCCCGATCAGCCAGTCAAACGGTGCAAAGTGGCGCACATAGGCCAGCTTGTCGGACATTTCCTTGGGCCTGTCAGGGCGGTACCAGCGGTAGCGCGAAAAGCCCTCGCCCTGCGGCTTGCCTGCTGCCTCGATGAGGCCCTTCATGATGTAGTGGCCGGTGTCGTCGCGGTTGTTGATACCGTTTTTGCCTTCCAGGTGCGGCGCGGTGGGCAGCAGGATGAACTGGCCGTCCATGCCATCGACGAAAAAGTAGCCCCGTCCGTCGAAAAAGCGCATCGGACGCAGGGCTTCGATGATGAGCTGCTTGACCTCCTGGGGTGGACGTTTGCCAACCTCGCGTGCATAGAGCGCTTCGACCATTTGCATCGCACCATCCACCCGGTCAACCATGCTCTGGCGCAACAGGTTCTCGGCGCGGGACCGCGTGAAATCCAGGTAGCCCATGGCCGACGTCATTTCTGCCGTCAGGCGCGCTTCCTGCTGCGCAGCAATGGCTTGCTCGACACGCTCGAAAGCAGCCGTCTGCTCGCGCACGCCCTGCCACGAAAAAAATGCAGCCAGCGACAACGTGACCACGAGCAACACCAGCCCCGTACCGAACAGGTGCAACCGTGGCAAGTTTTTTTCTTTGGCTTTCAGTGGCATGGGGGCATCATGTGGCGAGCGGGCAGTTTACCCCCCGCCCCGCGCATTGCAAGCCTCGCGTCAGGTCAGGCCCACGTGCAACCTGCATCAGGCACCGGCACCCTGCGAGTTTTGCCTTGCACGCCAGGCACCGCCGATGGCGATGAGCCCTGGCAGGATGATGAGCGCCCAGATGATTTTCTCCAAATGCTCTTTCACCCAAGGCAGGTTGCCAAACAGGTAACCCGCCCCGCACAGCCCCACCACCCAGAGGATGGCCCCGCCGATGTTGTAGACGGTGAACTTGCTGCGCGTCATCTCGGCCACACCGGCCACAAACGGCGCAAACGTCCGCACAAATGGCATGAACCGTGCGATGACGATGGTGATGCCACCGTAGCGCTCATAAAACGCATGCGCCTGGTCAAACGCCTGCCGGTTGAAAAACCGGGACTGCTCCCACTGGAACACTTTGGGGCCGAAGTAGCGGCCAATGGTGTAGTTGGTCTGGTCGCCCAGAATGGCCGCGGCCAGCAGCACGGTCACTGCAATCGGCCAACTGAGCAGGCCGGCCCCGGCCAATGCCCCCACAATGAACAGCAGCGAGTCGCCCGGCAAAAACGGCATCACCACCACACCGGTTTCGGTGAACACGATCAAAAACAGCAGCGCATACACCCAGGGCCCGTATGCCTGTACGAACGCGGCCAGATGCTTGTCCACGTTGAGGATGAAGTCGATCAGAAAGGCGATGATTTCCATGGCCCGGATTATCGGCCACTGCGTCCGTAGAATCGACTGGGTGACTGCCCCAACCCCTACACCAGCCGGCCCATCGCATCCCTCGCCTGTGCCGGCACGGCAACCCCGCCGCCCCATCTGTGAACTGCCCGACAACCTCATCAGCCAGATTGCCGCTGGCGAGGTGGTGGAGCGCCCCGCCTCCGTGGTGCGCGAGCTGGTGGACAACGCGCTCGACGCCGGGGCCACCTCCATCACCGTCCGGCTGCTGGCCGGTGGCGTGCGCCTGATTGCCGTGGAAGACGACGGCTGCGGCATTGCCCACGCCGAACTGCCCCTGGCCCTGAAGCGCCACGCCACCAGCAAAATCAACAGCCTGACCGAACTTGAAGCCGTGGGCACCATGGGCTTTCGGGGTGAGGCGCTGGCCGCCATCCACTCGATTGCCGATGTGTCGGTGCTGTCGCGCCAGCCCGATGCCGACCAGGAACACGGCTGGCTGCTGCACGGGGCCAGCGGCGAAATCAGCCCCGCCGCGCGCATGCCTGGCACCTCCATTGAAGTGCGCGAGCTGTTTTACGCCACCCCTGCCCGCCGCAAGTTTTTGAAGACCGATGCGACCGAATTGGCCCACTGCGTGGAAGCCGTGCGCCGCCACGCGCTGGTGCGCCCCGACGTGGGCTTTGCCATCTGGCACGAGGGCAAGCTGACCGAGCAATGGCGCGCCCAGGGCAGCGACGCCGCCGCACTCGACCGCCGCCTGGCCGACGTGCTGGGCCCCGACTTTCTGACCCAAAGCGTGCCGGTAGACGGCACCGTGCACCTGAGCGGTTGGGCAGCGCCTGGTGTCGAAGACGGCACAGGCGGCGTGGCCGGCCCCGTCATCCGCGTTCGGGGCCGCGCCGGCCTGCCCGATGCCGCCCGCTCGCGCGGCGACCAGCAGTTTGCCTACGTGAATGGCCGGTTCGTGCGCGACAAGGTCATCACCCACGCCGCACGCAGCGCCTACGAAGACGTGCTGCACGGCCAGCGCCAGCCGGTGTACGC
>DDUQ01000057.1:884-5604 GCA_002344885.1 Comamonadaceae bacterium UBA2334 | reverse complement strand
GCCGTCCTTCATGATGGCGATGCGGTCGGCCAGGCGGATCGCCTCGTCAAAGTCATGGGTGATGAAGACGATGGTCTTCTTCAGCACCGACTGCAGCCGCATGAACTCGTCCTGCATCTCGCGCCGGATCAGCGGGTCCAGCGCGCTGAAGGGTTCGTCCAGGAACCACAGGTCCGGTTCCACCGCCAGCGACCGCGCAATGCCGACCCGCTGCTGCTGCCCGCCCGACAGCTGGGCCGGGCGGCGCAGCAGCAAATCGCCAGTCAGTTGCACGCGTTGCAGCCACTGGCGCGCCTCGTGGTGCCGCTGAGGTGGCGGCAGGTGCAACAGGGCCAGTGCCACGTTGTCCAGTGCGGTCAGGTGCGGCATGAGGGCATAGTGCTGGAACACCAGACCCACACGCCGCTGCTGCGGGCTCAGGTTGATGCCTGCCGCGCAGTCCAGCCACACCTGCCCACCCACCACCACACGACCACTGGCCGGTTGCAGTAGACCAGCCAGCACACGCAGCACCGACGTTTTGCCCGCCCCCGACGGCCCGACCAGCGCCAGCAACTGCCCGTCCTGACACGTGAGGCTGCCACGCAAGGGCATGGGGGCAGTCTGGTTGACTGTCAGGCTCAGGCCGCCACCGTCAACCGGCAAGGGTGCCGCCTGACCAGAGGATGGGGGCACGGTAGCAGCCACAGGTCTCACCGCTTGACGACCAGACGGGCCGACGCAAAAAACGACGCTGCCACCGCCACCAGCGACAACACCAGCAGCACACCCGCCATCTGGTGAGCACCGGCCAGATCGAAGCCCTGCACCTTGTCGTAAATGGCGATGGCCAGCGTACGGGTTTCGCCAGGAATGTTGCCGCCCATCATCAGCACCACGCCAAACTCGCCCAGCGTGTGCACAAACGTCAGCACACAGGCCGACAGCACACCAGGCCATGCCAGCGGCAGTTCCACCCGCCAGAAAATCTGCCACGCCGACAGGCCACTGACCTGCGCGGCTTCGGCCAGGTCGCGGGGAATGGACTCGAACGCGCGCTGGATGGGCTGGACCATGAAGGGAATGTTGAACACCACCGACGCCACCAGCAGGCCCGCAAACGAGAACGTCAGCTGCACCCCCAGGACGTTCGCAACCCAGGCACCGATGGCGGACTGCCCTCCCAGCGCCACCAGCAGGTAATAACCAAGCACCGTGGGGGGCAACACGAGGGGCAGCACCACGGCAGCTTCCAGCAGGGCTTTGCCCGTGAAGCGCGCACGCGCCAGCCAACGCCCCGCCCACAGGCCCAAAGGCAGCAGAACAGCCAGGGTCGCAGTTGCCAGTTCAAACGAAAGCCAAAGGGCCTGTGTATCCATACGCCTTACTTTATCGGCATGGCGGCGGGCAGGGCCGGGAGCTCAAAACCATAGCGTTTCAGCACCGCCAATGAAGCGTCAGATGCCAAAAAAGCTTCAAACTGATGGGCTGCAGGCGGTGCGGCCTTCAGCACCACCATGCGCTGCACCAGCGGTTGGTGCCAACTGGCGGGAATGAGGGCAAAGCTGCCCAGGCCGGACACCGCAGGTGCTACCGCCAGTGACTGTGCCACGATGCCGCCTTGTGTGGACCCCGAGGTGGCAAACTGCGCCGCCTGCGACACGTTCTCGCCCAGCACCAGTTTGGGGGCCACAGCCGCCCACAGGCCCACGTGCTGCAACGCCTCGCGGGCACGCATGCCGTAGGGGGCATGTTCCGGGTTGGCCATGGCCAGCTTTTTCAGCCGACCGTCCTGGAGCGCGGCGGCCAGGTCTTTCAGCTCACCATCGGGCTTCAGCGGTGAGCCTCGGGGCACCAGCAGGCCAATGCGGCCCAGGGCGTACACGCGGCCCCGGTTGGCGGTCAGCCCCGCGTCGGCCAGCCTGAACACAAACTGTTCGTCCGCCGACATGAACACATGAAACGGCGCACCCTGCAGCAGTTGCGAATAGAAGTTGCCTGACGAGCCGTACACCAGTTTCAGGCGGTGGCCGGTCTGGCGCTCAAACACCGGGCCCAGCTCGTCCAGCGCAAACTTCAGGTCGGACGCCGCAGCCACCGTCAGCGCGTTGCCGGTGGCGGCACCGCTCTGCGCACGCACCAGCGGCACACCACTCAAGCCGAGGCACAGGCACGCCCACCAGCACACCCACACCCTGGCAAGGTGCCAGGAGCCAAAACACGCAGAACGGGAGCACATGAGCAGCACAAAAGTCGGGTGGTTGAAGACAGCGTTGCCCCGATTATTGAGCGCCAGATACACAGCGGGCGGATGCCTGCCACCTGCGCGCCACAGGCCACCTGTTTTTTTGCATGCAGCTTGAGAAATGTCAAAACACAGACGCATCAGCAACCGGACAATATACCCCACAGGGTATTAAGAACAGTCCTGCAGACACTCAACCGACCGGAGACACACATGCCAGATCTCATTCCCACCCGTCTGCCCGACCAGGCGGACATCCCTGAGCGCAGGCGCTTCCTGACTGCCCTGTCCTTGCTGCCCGCCGCAGGTGCTGGTGCGGCATGGATGTCTGGCCCCACGGCCCACGCGCAGCCCCAGGTCAACAGCCGGGCGCACATCGTCATCGTGGGCGGCGGCGCGGCCGGTCTGACGGCGGCCAACCGCCTGGCCACCGGTTTGCAAGGGGCCAAGATCACGGTGGTCGACGCGCGCAAGGAGCATTACTACCAGCCGGGCTTCACGCTGGTGGCATCGGGCATCAAGCCCCAGAACTACGTGGTCACCGGCACGGCTGACTACCTGCCGCAAGGGGTGGAGTGGGTGCAGGCATCGGCCGCCGAAATTGACCCCGAAAGCCGCAAGGTCGTCACCAGCGACGGCAAAACCCTGAACTACGACTTCCTGATCGTCGCCAGCGGACTGAAGCTGGACTATGCCGCCATTCCAGGCATGGACACCGAGCGTATCGGCCAGAACGGGTTGGGCAGCATTTACCACAGCCCACAGGCCGCTCAGGCAACCTGGACGTCGCTGTCCAGCTTTGCCGACAAGGGCGGCGTGGCGGTGTTCAGCCGTCCGGCGACTGAAATGAAATGTGCCGGTGCCCCGCTGAAATACACCTTCATCAGCGACGACCATTTGCGCCGCCGGGGCACACGCAGCAAGTCGGAAATCATCTACAACGCGCACAACAAGGCGTTCTTCAGCGTGCCCATCGTGTCGGAAAAAGTCCGCATGCTGTTTGAAGACCGTGGCGTCAAAACCCGGATGGAACGGGTGCTGGCGTCCATTGACATCGACAAACGGGTGGCGACCTTCAAAACCCCTGACGGCACGGAAGAGCAGCCGTATGACTTCATCAACGTCATCCCGCCCATGCGCGCGCCCGATGTGGTGCGCAACAGCCCCTTGCGCTGGCAGACCGGGCCGTGGGCGGCAGACGGCTGGATGGAAGTGGACCGCCACACCCTGCGCCACAAACGCTACCCCAATGTGTTCGGTGTGGGCGACGTGGCGGGCGTGCCCAAAGGCAAAACCGCTGCCAGCGTGAAGTGGCAGGTGCCCGTGGCGGTGGACCACCTGCTGGCCAGCATTGCAGGCAAGGAATCGACCGCGAGCTACAACGGCTACACCTCGTGCCCGCTCATCACCCGACTGGGGCAGGCCATGCTCGTCGAGTTTGACTACAAGGACAACCTGACACCGTCATTCCCGGGCATCATCGCCCCGCTGGAAGAGCTGTGGATCAGCTGGGTCATGAAAACCATGGCCCTCAAACCCACCTACCTCAGCATGCTGCGCGGGCGCGCCTGACCCACATAAGGAGACCACATCATGAAAGACATGGATCCACTCGTGTTCCTGGCCGTTTTCCAGGAAATGCTCGGCCCGCTGCTGTGGGTGATGGTGCTGCTGGCCGTGGGCGGCGTGGCCGCGTTCGTGGCCTTGATGGTCAGGGAAGGCGGACTGGCCTCGCGCCGCCTGGTGAGAGCCGAATTGCTGGGGCTGCTCGGCGGCGGTGTGGCGCTCGTCATCATGGCCAAAGTGTCGTCATCGGGCTTCACCGACGCAGGTGGTCCGGCAGACTGGTTCCTGATTGCCCTGGTCTACGGCGTGGGCGCGTTAGGCACCACCGTTCTGGCCTATGCAGCAATGGGCTGGATGACGAAACGCCCAAGCGCATGAGTCACTCTGTAGGCTGGGTTTTTTGGCGCGATCAATCAACCGTCAGCCTGAAACGTTGGATCGCCTTGATTCAACTCACGCAGTTCCTCGGATGTAAACACCCTTGACCGGGTGTGGAAGGCTTTGCCTTCGGGCCCTTCCAGCGAGAACGTACCGCCATGTCCGTCGATCACGTCGATGATGAGCTGGGTGTGTTTCCAATAGGTGTACTGCGACTTGCTGATGTAGAAGCCGCAGCCGCCAATATCGCCCAAATGAACATCTCCCGCCCCGATGGTCAATTCGCCCAACAAGTAGCAATTGGCTGCGCTGTTGTCACAGCAGCCGCCGCTTTGGTGGAACATGAGCCCATCCCCGTGCTTGGACTTGAGCACGGCGATCAGCTCCAGGGCCGCCGGGGTGGCGATGACTTTGTCAACCATGTGAACCTCCAATGAAAAAAGGGAGTGGTCACCCACCCCCTGTACAGGTAACAACCTCAGGTCAAGGCACCGCTCAGAAGAAGCCCAGCTTGCTTTCGCTGTAGCTCACCAGCAGGTTCTTGGTCTGCTG
>DDUQ01000057.1:0-657 GCA_002344885.1 Comamonadaceae bacterium UBA2334 | reverse complement strand
ACCAGCAGGTTCTTGGTCTGCTGGTAGTGGTCCAGCATCATCTTGTGGGTTTCGCGGCCGATGCCGGATTCCTTGTAGCCACCGAACGCAGCGTGTGCGGGATAGGCGTGGTAGCAATTGGTCCACACGCGGCCGGCCTTGATGGCACGACCCATGCGATAGGCCACGTTACCGTTGCGGCTCCACACGCCGGCACCCAGGCCGTACAGCGTGTCATTGGCAATGGCCAAGGCTTCGGCTTCGTCCTTGAAGGTGGTCACGGCCAGCACGGGACCAAAGATTTCTTCCTGGAAGATGCGCATCTTGTTGTGGCCTTTGAACAGGGTGGGCTGCACGTAGTAGCCACCGTCCAGGTCATTGCCAAACTGGGCCTGGCCGCCGCCGCACAGCACCTCGGCACCCTCCTGTTTGCCCAGATCCAGGTAAGAGAGGATCTTGGTCAGTTGCTCTTTGCTGGCCTGGGCACCCATCATGGTGTCGGTGTCCAGCGGGTTGCCGTGCTTGATGGCGGCCACGCGCTTGAGCGCCTTTTCCATGAACTTCTCGTAGATGCTTTCCTGGATGAGCGCGCGGCTGGGGCAGGTGCAGACCTCGCCCTGGTTGAAGGCGAACAGCACCAGACCTTCGATGGCTTTGTCGAGGAAGCCGTCGTCCTTG
>DDUQ01000058.1:121570-121866 GCA_002344885.1 Comamonadaceae bacterium UBA2334 | reverse complement strand
GGCGGGAATCGTCCAGAGCCAGGGAGATTCGGCCACAGAACTGAACATTGCGGAGACGAAAAAGCATGACCAAACCGCCAGTGGAATGCCGTCCATCACCGACCGGCGGCATGGCCAGCACCACGCCGCCACACACGGCCAGCACACCCCAACCCCACGGCACAGCCGGCCAGGCCAAGCTGGCCCAGGGCCACTCGGCCAACCACACCAGGCCCCGCATGCACCACGAAAGCACCTCGGCAGACGCCAGCCAGAAACCCGACCACACCACACCCGCCAGCGCCAGCGGCGTGACC
>DDUQ01000058.1:118897-121347 GCA_002344885.1 Comamonadaceae bacterium UBA2334 | reverse complement strand
CCCCCCCCCCGCCAGCGCCAGCGGCGTGACCACCAGCGTCACCACCGGTATGGCCACCAGATTGGCCAGAAACCCCACCACCGACACCTGCCCGAACAGCAGCAATGTCAACGGGGCAAGCGACAAGGTCATGACCCATTGCGTGCGCCAGAGCAAAACAGCATCAGACTTAAAGCATTTCAGGGCTTCAGGGCTTTTTCTTATTACATTCGTCGCTATGCTTTCAGAAACACCTGTCGCCGCGTGCCCCAAATTGGGCAGCTCGTGCACCAGCACAGGGCTGCCCCGACGTGGTGCATCGGTTTGAGCCAGCAACACGCCCACCGCCACAAAGCTGAGCCAGAAGCCCGCCTGCAACCAGGCCCAAGGTTCCCACGCCAACACGGCCGCCAACGCCAGCCCCATGGTCAACGGCCAGGGCCAGTCGCGCCCCGACGTGCGCAGCGCCACGGCGATGCCCAGCATCAGCACCGTGCGTTGGGCCGGTACGCCCCAGCCCGAAAACACGGCATACGCAAGGGCCAGGCAGCAGCCACCCCACGCCGCAGCCCAAGGCGCGGGCCAGGCCAGCAACACGCGCGCACCCCAACCGGGTGCCCACAAAGGTAACCGACCCCACACCCACCGCACAACAGCCGCCACCAACCAGGCCCACAGCGTGATGTGCAGGCCTGAAATGGCCATCAAATGCGCCACACCGGTGACGCGGAACACATCCCAGTCCTGCCGGTCAATGGCTGCCTGGTCGCCCACCACCAGGGCTGCCAGCACGCCTGCCAGGCGGGTGGCATCTGTCTTGTTTGGCAGTGCGTCGGCATGGGCGTGTTCGCCACGGCCTGCCACCGTTGCATCGATCCTGGCCCGCACGACCTCGCGCATGGGGTGCAGGCCCCACGCTGCTTCAGCCAGACGAAGCGGCGGCGGGTCTTTGCGCCCCATGCGCACATAACCGGTGGCTGCCACGCCCTGGCTCCACAACCACAGCTCGCTGTCAAACCCGTGCGGGTTGGCCAGACCGTGCGGCTGGCGCAGGCGCACCGTCAGTTGCCAGCGCTCGCCACTGCGCGGCGCGGCACGCCCAGGCTGGTTGACCCAACTCAACAGCACCCTGGGTGGGTGGGGCACCACCTGCCGGTTGGGCTCGTTGCCGTCTGCCCACAACTGGGCGTGGTCGGGCTCGAACACCAGCCGCCAGCCCAGTGGCATGGCGCTGGGCAGATCAGCCACCCGGCCGGTCAGCAGCAGCGTTTGCCCTTCCAGTTCAGGCGAAAGCACCCGATCTGCCCAACTGACCGCCCGCCAGCCGGTGCTGCCCCAGCCCAACGCTGCAAAGCCTGCCACGGCACAGACCCACACCACCCAGGCACCCCATTGACCCGGCCCGCGCAGCCTGCCACGGCAGACGAAAAGCGTAGCACCCAGGCCCATCAGCACAATCGCCACGGCGCACACCGATGCATAAATATGGACCGGTAACAGGCTGACTTGCTGCAGCTGTGCCACCACACCCAGCACCCAGCCGGCCAGGCACCCCACCCAGCGTGCACCGGTCAGGGGAAACAAACCGACGCCCTCATTCGGACAGGTTGAAATGTCATGCACGCTCGGTACAGTGCCATTTTCGGCTCGGCTCTTCAAGGGCGTGCCAGGTCATGGCCCAGCACATGGCGCACAATTTGCTTCAACCTGCAAAACACCTTGTTTTCCACCGGATCGACCCCTTCCCCTCGCAGAAAGCCCACGGCATGGCCATCCACGTTGCCCTGAACCACGTCACGCATTATCAGTACGACCGCCTGGTCAAACTCGGCCCACAGGTCATCCGGCTGCGTCCAGCGCCGCACAGCCGCACCAAGGTCCTGTCGTACAGCCAGCGTATCGAGCCCGCCAATCATTTCATCAACTGGCAGCAAGACCCGTTTGCTAACTACCAGGCACGCCTGGTGTTCCCGGAGCCCACACGCGAGTTCAAGGTCACGGTGGATCTGGTCGTCGAAATGGCGGTGCACAACCCGTTCGACTTCTTTCTGGAGCCCAGCGCCGAGGAGTTTCCCTTCGCCTACGCCAAGTCACAGGCGGCTGAACTGGCACCGTATCTGGTGACCGAGCCGATGACCCCACTGCTGGGCCAGTACCTGCTCAAGGTCGACCGGGCGAAACAACGCACCATCGACTTCCTGGTCAACCTCAACCAAATGGTTCAGAAAGACGTGGGCTACACCATCCGGCTGGAGCCTGGCGTGCAAACGCCGGAAGAAACACTGACCAAGGGCACCGGCTCGTGCCGCGACTCGGGCTGGCTGTTGGTTCAATTGCTGCGCCACCTGGGGCTGGCGGCAAGGTTTGTGTCGGGTTACCTCATTCAGCTCACGTCTGACGTGAAGGCCGTTGACGGCCCCAATGGCCCCGAAAAAGACTTTACCGACCTGCACGCCTGGTGCGAGGTCTAC
>DDUQ01000058.1:118517-118710 GCA_002344885.1 Comamonadaceae bacterium UBA2334 | reverse complement strand
ACCTGCACGCCTGGTGCGAGGTGTTTCTGCCTGGCGCAGGCTGGATCGGGCTGGACCCCACCAGCGGCCTGCTGGCGGGCGAAGGCCACATACCGCTGGCCTGTACGCCCCAGCCCTCCAGCGCCGCACCAGTGGAAGGTGGCGTGGACAAATGCGAGGTGGAGTTTGCCCACCACATGCAGGTCACGCGCAT
>DDUQ01000058.1:0-118280 GCA_002344885.1 Comamonadaceae bacterium UBA2334 | reverse complement strand
CGTCACCAAGCCCTACACCGACGAGCAATGGGACAAGGTGGTGGCCCTGGGCCACGCCGTGGACAAGCGCTTGGAAGCCGGCGACGTGCGCCTGACCATGGGTGGCGAGCCCACCTACGTGGCCACCGCCGACCGCGATGCCGCCGAATGGAACACCGACGCCCTGGGGCCCACCAAACGCGGGTACGCCACCGAACTGGTGCAACGCCTGCGTGCCGAGTACGGCGACGGTGGCTTCGTCCACATGGGCCAGGGCAAGTGGTACCCCGGCGAGCAGTTGCCGCGCTGGGCCCTGTCCATTTTTTGGCGGGCAGACGGCCAACCCACCTGGCACAACCCCGACCTGTTTGCCGACGAGCGTGACCCCGCCCACAACACCGCCGACGATGCCCGGCGCTTCACCCAGGCGCTGGCCCGCAAACTGGGTCTGTCCACCCAGTACATCACCCCCGGCTACGAAGACACCTGGTACTACCTGTGGCGCGAGCGCAAGCTGCCCGTCAACGTGGACCCGTTCGACTCCAAGCTGAGCGACGAACTCGAGCGCGTGCGCCTGCGCCGCGTGTTCAGCCAGGGGCTCGAAGCCACGGTGGGTTATGTGTTGCCGCTGCAGGCGCATGCACAATCGGGCTGGAGCCCAAACCAGCCCAGGCTGGGCGGCACGGTGTGGACCACCGGGCCCTGGTTCTTCCGCGACGAGCGCATGTACCTCATCCCCGGTGATTCACCGATGGGCTACCGCCTGCCGCTCGACTCTTTGCCCTGGGTGTCAGCGGCCGACTACCCGTACCACATCGAACAGGACCCCAGCACCCCGCGCGATGCCCTGCCCGAGGGCACTGCCTTGCGGCAACAGTACGCGCCGCACCAGGTGGGCGGCGGGTTTGCCGAGGGTGGCACGGTGTCGCTGCAAAACACCGCCTACATCCCCGCAGACCCTTCGCAGGCACCACCCGCCAGCGCCTACGGGCCGGAGGGCCGGGGCAATGTGGCCTCGCCTGCCCAGCCCATTGACGGCAGGTACCCTCAACGCGGCGAATCGGCCGCCTGGCTGACCCGCACCGCGCTGTGCGTGGAAGCACGAGACCCCCACCGCGCCAACGGTCCCAAAGCCGAAGTGGCCCACGGGGGCAAGCACAGCCACCTGTATGTGTTCATGCCGCCCATGGCACGCCTGGAGGACTACCTCGACCTGCTGGCCGCCGTGGAAGCCACGGCAGAGAAGCTGGGCATGAAAGTGGTGCTGGAAGGCTACCCACCCCCACGCGACCCGCGCCTGAAAATGCTGCAGGTCACACCCGACCCAGGCGTGATCGAGGTCAACATCCACCCCGCGCACAACTGGGGCGAGCTGGTGGCGCACACCGAGTTCCTGTACGAAGCTGCGCACCAGACCCGTCTGTGCGCCGAAAAGTTCATGACCGATGGCCGCCACACCGGCACCGGTGGCGGCAACCACTTTGTGATGGGCGGTGCCACGCCTGCCGACAGCCCGTTTTTGCGCCGCCCCGAGTTACTGGGCAGCCTGGTGGCCTACTGGCACAACCACCCGTCACTCAGCTACCTGTTCAGCGGCCTGTTCATCGGCCCCACCAGCCAGGCACCCCGTGTGGACGAGGCGCGCAACGACCAGTTGTATGAGCTGGAAATTGCGCTGAACCAGATCGATGCCAACCGCTCCACCTATGGGCAACAGATGCCGCCCTGGCTGGTGGACCGCACGCTGCGCAACATCCTGGTCGACGTGACCGGCAACACCCACCGCAGCGAGTTCTGCATCGACAAGCTGTACTCGCCCGATTCGTCCACCGGCCGCCTGGGCCTGCTGGAGCTGCGCGCGTTTGAAATGCCGCCCCACGCCCGCATGAGCATTGCCCAGCAACTGCTGCTGCGCGCGCTGGTGGCCCGCTTCTGGGAAGCCCCCTGGCGCGGCAAGCTGACCCGCTGGGGCACCGAGCTGCACGACCGGTTCATGCTGCCCACCTTCGTGCGCATGGACTTTGAAGACGTGCTGGCTGACCTGCGCGAATGCGGGTTTGCATTCGACATAAGCTGGTTCGAGCCGCACTTCGAGTTCCGCTTCCCGCTGGTGGGCCAGGTGGCCGCGCGTGGCATCGAGCTGACGCTGCGCAACGCGCTGGAGCCCTGGCACGTCATGGGCGAAGAAGGTGCCGTCGGTGGCACGGTGCGCTATGTCGATTCATCGCTGGAGCGGCTGGAAGTGCATGTGAGTGGCCTGAACGACAGCCGCTACGTCGTCACCTGCAACGGCCGCGCCATGGCCTTGCAGCCCACCGGCACCGTGGGCCAGTTTGTGGCCGGCGTGCGCTACAAGGCATGGAACCCGCCGTCGAGCCTGCACCCCAGCATCGGTGCACACGGGCCGCTGACGTTCGACATCGTCGACAACTGGATGCAGCGCAGCCTGGGCGGCTGCCAGTACCATGTGGTGCACCCGGGTGGCCGCAATTACGACAGCTTCCCGATCAACTCGTTCGAGGCGGAGAGCCGCCGCCTGGCGCGCTTCTTCCAGATGGGACACACCCCCGGCAAGATGAGCGTGGAGCCCGCCATCACCAACCGCGAGTTCCCGTTCACCCTCGATTTGCGCCAGTGAGTCAGGGCGCGTGCAGGTTGCCCTGGGTCGGGCAGCCTGCGCAACGGCCGCTCTACCACAAGGTCAGGTGCTTGCACGCACGCTGCACATCAGGTTCTTCCCGCAGACAACCAACGTCCCGTTTCGCTGCATACTCGAACGCGTGAGCGATTCCTCCTTGCCCCAACTGCCGACCCACCTCCCGCCCAATCCGGTCGACATGGCCGTGGACATGGCGCTCGAGGCCGACAGCGGCCACCTGGACGAACTGCGTGACCCGCGCACCGATACCCTGCGCCCGCATTGGGCACAGTTTTTCAGCCATGTCGGGGCAGATGGCATCAACGAGCTGAACCGGCGTGCCCAAAGCCTGGCGAGACAGCTCAGGGACAATGGGGTCACGTACAACGTCTATGCCGACGCGGCCCACGGCGCCCAACGCCCGTGGTCGCTGGACCTGTTCCCGATGGTGGTCACGCCGGCCTGCTGGGCCGAAATCGAAGCGGGTGTGCTGCAACGCACACGCCTGCTGAACACCATGCTGGCCGACATCTACGGCCCGCAAACCCTGCTCAAGCGCGCCATGCTGCCACCCGCACTGGTGTTGGGCAACCCGGGCTACCTGCGGGCCATGTACGGCGTGGAGCCGCTGGGGGGCACCTGGCTCAATGTGGCCGCCTTCGACCTGGCGCGCGGACCCGACGGCGGCTGGCGGGTCGTGTCGCAACGCACGCAGGCACCGTCGGGTCTGGGCTACCTGCTGGAAAACCGCATTGCCATTGCACGCCAGTTTCCCAAAGCATTTGCCGGCATGAAGGTGCAGCGCCTGGCGGCCAGTTACCAGGCACTGGTGCATGGCATACAGTCGATGGCACCCAACGGCGCGCAGGCCCGCATCGCCCTGCTCACGCCAGGGCCCTACAACGAAACCTATTTCGAGCATGCCTACCTCGCCCGTTACCTGGGCCTGACGCTGGTGGAAGGCAGCGATCTGACGGTACGCGACCAACGCCTGTTCCTGAAAACCCTGACGGGGCTGGAGCCGGTGGATGCCCTCATCAAACGTCTTGACGACGAATGGCTCGACCCGCTGGAGCTGCGCAGCGACTCGGCCTTGGGTGTGCCGGGCCTGCTGCAGGTGATCCGGGCGGGCAACGTCTTGCTAGCCAATGCACCGGGGTCTGCATTGCTGGAGTCCAGCGCTTTGCTGGGCTTTTTGCCCGCGATCTGCCGCGACTTGCTGGGCGAAGAGCTGCTGCTGCCCGCACTGCCAACCTGGTGGTGCGGAGAGCGCGCCGCCTTGCAACGCGTACTGCCACAGTTGCGCCACGGTGTGCTCAAGCCCACTTATCCCGCGTCGAAGGTGGCCACCGTCATGGGGCAAAGCCTGAGCGCCGACCAGCTGGACCGCATGGCCGGACGCATGCTGCAAGAGCCCGACGACTTCACGGTGCAGTCTTACCTCCCGCTGTCACAGACGCCCACCTGGACGGGCGACCACATTGCCCCCCGGTCTGCCATGCTGCGCGTGTACGCACTGGCCGACGGCCCCTGCTCATGGCGGGTCTTGCCCGGCGGCCTGGTGCGCCTGGCACCACGCGGGCAGCTGATGGCGTCCATGCAGCACGGCGGCAGCAGCGCCGACTGCTGGGTGCTGACCGACGGGGAGGTGGACCGCACCAGCCTGCTACAAAACGCGCCGTCCACACTGGCGCTGAGCCAGTCGCGCCGCCCGGTGACCAGCCGCGCCGCCGAGAACCTGTTCTGGCTGGGCCGCTACACCGAGCGCACCGAAAACTCGGTCCGGCTGGCGCAGATCATCCTGCGCAACCTGCATGCCGAAGAGCAAACCAGCCAGCCTTTGCAAGCCTGGATGTCGGCCCAAGCCCACACGCAGAGCCTGGTGTTGGCCAATGTGCCGACGCTGCCTTCAACCGGCATGCAGGCGCAACGCGTGTTCGAGCGCTCGCTGATCGCATCGCTGGCCGACGCCGATGGCGCTTACAGCGTGGGCTTCAACCTGCGGGCGCTGCGTCTGGCTTCGGCCAACGTGCGGGAACGTCTGTCACAGGAACAGCGCAACCTGGTGGAGCGGGCTGAGGCCGAGTTCAGCGCCCAATGCGGCCAACTGGGCCCTGACACGGAATCGGCCGCTCAGGAAGCTCTCAACGCCCTGGAGGAGGCCAGCGAAACCCTGGCGGGCATCACCGGCGCGCAGACCGACCGGATGGTGCGCGACAGCGGGTGGCGACTGTTGAGCATCGGGCGTCACATCGAGCGCCTGGCCACCCTGGCGCTGGCCATGCGGCAGGCGTTTGAAACCCGCAGCGTGTTCGACCAGGCCGGCTTCGAGGCACTGGTGGCGCTGTTTGACAGCACCATCACCTTCCACGCCCACTACCAGCAACGGCGCGACGTGGTGGCTCTGCTCGACCTGCTGATGCTCAACCGCGACAACCCGCGCTCCATTGCCTGGGTGCTCGATACGCTGCGCGCACGCCTGCGCAAATTGGAACAAGGTGACCCGGCTTTTGCAGCCCTGCTGGTCAATGGCCTGCCCGACCCGGCAACCTGGGACCTGGCGGCCCTCAGTGAAGTCGATGAACCAACCGCCATCATCCGCACCGGCACACCCTGCGCCATGCTGGTGGCCTTGCTGACCCAGTGCGAAACCAGCGCGTTGTGGCTGTCTGAAACCTTGAGCCAGCGGCATTTCAGCCACGCGGATACCGACAACCGCAGCTTGCTGACCTGACCTCACACGACCATGCTGTTGCGCGTCATCCACGAAACCCGCTACACCTACGCTACGCCGGTGGTGATGGCACAGCACATGGCCCACCTCAGCCCACGGAACTGCACCGGCCAACAGGTGTTGGCCCACAACCTGCAGGTGACGCCCGCCGTGGAGCAGATAAGCGCAGCCACCGACACGTTCGGCAACACCCGGCAGTTCTTCACCCTGCAGTCCCCCCACAGCAACCTGCAGGTGGTGGCCGACAGCCTGGTTCAAACCGATGCACCGCAACCGCTGCCCCTTGCAGGCACGTGGGAAGCTGCGGCCGACGGCCTGCGGTACCAGGCCGGCGCACCCTATGAACCGGCGGCCGAGTTTGCCTACGCATCACCCTATGTGCCGCGCAGTCACCAGTTTGCGGACTATGCCCGCAGCGTGTTCGAGGCCGACCGCCCCCTGCTGGAAGCCACCCAGGCGCTGATGGTGCGCATCCACACTGAAATGACGTACGCCAGCGGCAGCACCGCTGTCAACACCCCTGCCCTGGACGCACTGGCCCAGCGCAAAGGCGTGTGCCAGGACTTTACGCACATCATGATCGGCTGCCTGCGCAGCCTGGGCCTGCCTGCGCGCTACGTCAGTGGCTACCTGTTGACCCAGCCCCCCGAAGGTCAACCCAGGCTCATCGGGGCCGATGCGTCACACGCCTGGGTACAGGTGCATGCACCGGCTGTTGGCTGGGTGGATTTCGATCCGACCAACAACCGCTGCGGCCTGGGCCGCCCCGGCGAGGACTACGTCACGCTGGCCATTGGCCGTGACTTTGGCGACGTGTCACCTTTGCGCGGGGTGATACAGGGCGGCGGCTTGCCCCAATTGACGGTCGCCGTCACCGTCGCCCCCCCCGACGAACTGGCTGCAGCCGCACCCCTGGTCGGCTGAGCACCGCGCCGCGTGGCGCAAAGTTTTTGACCTGGATCAAGAAACCTGCAAACAGTGCCTCGGCTGGGTGTTCAATGCCCGGTTTGTTGCTGAGAATCGTGCCTTGTCACGCTTGTGACATCGAATGTTGAGCAACCAAGCCCCACGCAAAGGTTGCCGAGGAGACTGCCATGTCGTTTCTGAATGCCATCAGCATGTCACGCCGCCTGTGGCTGATGACAGGTGCCTCTTTGATCGGCCTGGTCATCATGGCCACCAGCGTGTTGCTGGAAGAAGCGACCATCGTCCGCACCGAGCGCCAACGCGCGGTACAGCAGACCGTTGAAATTGCCCATGGCCTGATCGCACACCACCACGAACTGGTCACCAAAGGGGCGTTGCCCGAAAAAGAAGGCAAAGAGCGGGCACTTGCGGCCATCAAGTCCTTGCGCTACAGCGGCACCGAGTATTTCTGGGTGAACGACATGAGCGGCATCATGGTGATGCATGCCGCCAACCCCAAGCTGGACGGCACCGATGTGAATGCCCTGAAAGACAGCTCGGGCAAGCAAATTTTCCCCACCTTCATCCAGGTGGTGAAAGAAAAAGGACAGGGCACCGTGGCCTACGACTGGCCCAAACCTGGCAGCGACACACCGCAGCCCAAAGTGTCGTTCGTGAAAGGGTTTGCGCCGTGGGGGTGGATCGTTGGATCGGGCGTTTATGTGGACGATGTGAACACCATCATCCGACAACAAATCATTTACCTCGGCGCTGGTGTGCTGGCCATGGGGATCGTGCTTTTGGTGGTGGGCCGACTGATTGCCCGCAGCCTGCTGCTGCAGGTGGGTGGCGAGCCTACCTACGCCGCCCAGGTGACCGACCAGATTGCAGCAGGCGACCTGACGGTACATGTGCAAACCCACACTCACAACAACGACAGCCTGCTGCACAGCCTGCAATTGATGCGAGACAAGCTGGCGTCTCTGGTTTCGCAGGTGCGACGCAGCGCAGACCAGGTGGCCAATGCCAGCGCTGAAATTGCCAGCGGCAACATGGACCTGACTGCCCGGACCGAAAGCCAGGCCGCAGCACTGGAAGAGACCGTGTCATCCATGGAGCACCTGAACAGCGCGATCAAGCAGAGCGCTGACAGCGCCCGCCAGGCCAACCAGATGGCGCAGTCCGCTGCCAGCGTGGCCACCCGAGGCGGCGAGGTGGTGAACCAGGTGGTTGAAACCATGAAGGGCATCGAGGAGTCGTCACGCCGCATTTCCGACATCATCGGCGTGATCGACGGCATTGCTTTCCAGACCAACATCCTGGCGCTGAACGCCGCCGTCGAAGCTGCACGGGCCGGTGAAGCCGGGCGCGGCTTTGCGGTGGTCGCGTCGGAGGTGCGTTCGCTGGCGCAGCGCAGTGCCGGCGCTGCCAAGGAAATCAAGTCGCTCATCGACGACAGCGTGTCCCGCGTGAGCCGGGGCACCACCCTGGTGGGCGATGCAGGCAGCACCATGACCGAGGTGGTGGACAGCATTCACCGGGTCACGCAGATCGTGAGTGAAATCAGCACCACCAGCAGCGAGCAGCAACTGGGTGTGTCGCAGGTGGTCGAGGCCATCGGGCACATCGACCAGGTGACCCAACAGAACGCCGCACTGGTCGAAGAAATGGCCGCCTCTGCTGCCGCGCTGAACAACATGGCCAACGAGTTGGTGACCGAGGTCAATGCATTCAAACTCGCGCATCAATCCTGATTTCATAGCAATAAATCTCTGATATAAAAGCGTCAGACGGCTTTTTTATATACATTGTTGACATCTGCACGCAACTGGCATACGCCAAAAGCAGTGGCGTCGTCCCATGTGGGCTGCCCTGCCGCCGCGTGTGCCATGCGCTGTCAGCGCCAGGGCCATCAACCGTCGGGCCATCATCATCGCGGGGTAACATGGCTGGGTGCTCTGCATTCGCGGGCACCCGAAACAACGGTTGCGCCCAGGGCGCAACCTGCCGACTTGTTGATGCCTGCATGAAGCCAGCCCACTCTCACGCCGACCACGCCGCCCACGCTGACGAACCGCTGCCCGACGCCCAAGCCAACGCAGCCGAGGCCTCGCGCTGCACCTGGGTGAGCGTCTGGGTCAACCTGCTGCTGACCGTGCTGCAGATCGTGGTGGGCCTGATGGCCAAATCGCAAGCCCTGGTGGCGGACGGTATCCACTCGCTGTCGGACCTGCTGTCCGACTTCGTGGTACTGCTCGCCAGCCGCCAAAGCCGCAAGGACGCAGACGACGACCACCCTTACGGCCACCAGCGTTTTGAAACCGGGGCCACCCTGGTGCTGGGCCTGCTGCTGACCGGCGTGGGGGTCGGCATGCTGTGGTCAGCGGTAGACAAGCTGGACTCACCCGGGCAAGTCGGCCAGGTGGAGACCATCGCCCTGTGGGTGGCGTTGGCGACGCTGGTGTCGAAGGAGCTGCTGTTTCGGTACCTGCTGTCGGTGGGCAAGCGGCTGAAGTCGAGCATGCTGGTGGCCAATGCGTGGCATTCGCGCTCGGATGCCGCCTCGTCTCTCGTGGTGGCGCTGGGCATCGGCGGCAACCTGGCCGGCTACCCGCTGCTGGACCCGATTGCGGCACTGGTGGTCGGGCTGATGGTGGCCCGCATGGGGCTGACCTTCGTCTGGCAGACCATGAACGACCTGATGGACCGTGCAGTGGACGAGCAGGAGGTAGCGGCCATCCGTCAGACCCTGCTGGGCACACCGGGCGTGCTGGGCGTGCACGATGTGCGCACGCGCAAGATGGGCGACATGATCGTGGTCGATGCCCACCTGGAAATGCTGGCCACGCTCACCGTGGCGCAGGCACATGACATCACGGTGGAGGCACGCGACCGGGTGATGCAACACCACCGCGTCATCAGCCTGCTGACGCACGTGGACCCGTGGCAACACCCGGACCTGGACCACGCACCGGTGCCCGTGGCCCACCACCACTGACCGCAGCCACCCACCCGCTTGGTACGCCTTCGGCCTTGCGAGAGCTGAGGCCCGAGAAAAATCAGGCGCTCAGCCGCTCGTACAGGGTCACCACGCAGGCCCCGCCCAGGCCCAGGTTGTGCTGCAGGCCCAGGCGCGCATTGGGCACCTGTCGCTGTCCGGCCTGGCCGCGCAGCTGCTGAACCAGCTCGGTGCACTGCGCCAGGCCGGTGGCCCCCAGCGGATGCCCCTTGCTGAGCAACCCACCCGACGGGTTGGTCACCACGGCCCCGCCATAGGTGTTGTCGCCGTTGGCCACAAACCGCTCTGCGCCACCCAACGGACACAGACCGAGGGATTCGTAGGTCAGCAGTTCGTTGTGGGCAAAGCAGTCGTGCAGCTCGACCACATCCAGGTCCTGAGGGCCAACGCCACCCTGTTCGTACACCTGCCGCGCCGCTTCGCGTGCCATGGAAAAGCCCACCACCTCGCGCATGTCGCGTGCCTCGAACGTGATGGCTGTGTCGGTGGTCATGGCTTGTGCGCGGATGCGCACAGACGCATCCAGCCCCCTGCGGTGCGCAAACGACTCGCTGCACACCACGGCAGCCGCAGCGCCACAGGTGGGCGGGCAGGCCATCAAGCGCGTCATGACGCCTTCCCACATCATGGGGGCGGCCATCACGTCTTCGGTGGTCAGCACTTTGCGCAGCAACGCCAACGGGTTGTGGGCCGCATGGCGGCTGGCCTTGGCACGGATGGCAGCAAATGTCTCCAGCTTGGTGCCGTATTGCTGCATGTGTGCCAGACCGGCACCACCAAAATAGCGCAGCGCCAGCGGAATGTCGTCCCGGCCCACCAGCTCGGCCGTGGCCTCGTCAAACCGGTCGAAGGGTGACGGCCGATCTTTGAACACCGTGCCCAGCGCACCGGGGCTCATGTGCTCGAAACCCAGCGCCAGCACACACTCTGCCGCGCCACTTGCCACAGCCTGCCGGGCCAGGAACAGCGCGGTGGAGCCAGTGGAACAGTTGTTGTTCACGTTGATGACCGGGATGCCACTCATGCCCACGCCGTACAGCGCGCGCTGCCCGGCGGTGGAGTCGCCATACACGTAGCCCACGTAGGCTTGCTGAATATCGCCATACACCAGCCCGGCATCGGCCAGTGCGGCCCGCACCGCGTGGGCGGCCATGTCGGGATACGGCTCATGCGCGCCGGGTTTGGCAAAGGCTGTCATGCCCACGCCCGCTATACACACTGAATCAGGCATATTTCATGTTTCCGAACAACGGTTTCAGATCGTAGTGGAGGCATCGAGGGACGGTGACCCGGTTCTGACCGGCTGCCCCCCCTGCCAAACGCGCACCCGCAGCGGATGCGGCCGCGGGTACGCCTGTACGAGGATTGTCAGCGATCGGCGTGCGGTTGCACGCCGGGCGGCAACTTCGCCCGGCTGGTGGCCTTCAGGTGCAGCGCCGCCTGCGCCAGCAAATTGGCCGACACAGGCGCGGTGACAAACACAAACAGCGTGATGAGTAACTCGGCCAGACCCGCACGCCCCAGCGCAGCCGACACCAGCATGGAAGCCAGCAACAGGCAGCCGACACCCAGCGTAGACGCTTTGGTGGGGGCATGGAGGCGCATGAAAAAATCCGGCAGGCGCACCAACCCGATGGCCCCCACCAGCAAAAAGAAAGCGGCCACCAACACCAGCGCAGCAGCCAGCCACTCAACCCAGACAGGCAGATTCATGCCGTGCTCCCCTTCATTCCACCACGTCGCCACGGGTCAGGTAGCGCGCCAACCCCACCGTGCCCACAAACCCCAGCATGGCCACCAGCAGCGCCGCTTCGAACAGAAACGCGGTGTTCCAGCGCAAGCCCAGCAACACCACCAGCGCCACCACATTCAGATACAGCGTGTCCAGCGCCAGGATCCGATCGGGGGTCTCGGGCCCTCGCCACAACCGCCAGCCACACAGCGCCATGGCCACCGCCACGGCCACCATGGCCGCGTCCAACGCCCACGTCAAAACATCAGGCCCCGTCATTGCACGCCCTCCCTGGTTTCTTCCGACACACCCAGCACCTGCATCAACGGGCGCTCGTAGCGCTGCTTCATGTCGTGTGCCATGGCCTGCGGGTCGGACCCGTTCAGCGCATGCACCCAGATGACACCTTGCTGTTCATCGATCACACACGACACGGTGCCGGGCGTGGTGGTGATGATGCTGGCGAAAAGCGCGTTCACACGCGGGTGGCGTGTGGCCAGCGGCACAGGCACCCACAGGGGCGTGAGCTTGTTGACAGGCCCCAGCACCTGACGCGCCACGATGATGTTGGACACCAGAATGTCCCACAACACCACGCCCAGCAAACGCAGGGCAGTCGGCCCATGAAACGCATCGGCAGGCGGCAGAAAGCCTGCCACCAACCTCGGAACAATCAACCCGATCAGCGCCGCCGACAACAGGTGCACCAGCGCCAGGCTGTGCGACAAGGCGAGCCAACTGGCCGCCAGCAGCAGGAACAGTAAGGGGTGATCAAACCAGCCCGCTGATCGGACCGGGGTGTCAGAGGCAGCAGACATCAGCGTTCTCCGGTGTAAGGACGGGTGGTTTGCAACCTGTCACCCAGCACAGCCTTCTGGTAGGCGGCCCGATCGGTGAGCTGCCGTGCAGCATCGTCGGTGTAGCGCTTGACCGGTTCGGCCACCACCGCCAGCACCACGGTCAGCGCCATGAACACCCAGGCGGCCGACAGCAGCTTCAGGCTGCTGCCTGCTGCCGGTCCGTCGGCGACGGGCTGAACATGCCAGAACACCACCACGCCCGCACGCGCCAGCCCGATGATGGTGAAGAACCCCACCGTCAGCACCACCGCCCAGATCCAGGCTTGCGCCGCCAGCCCATGGCTGCTCTGCAGCAGCATGAGCTTGCCCAGGAAGCCGGGCAACGGTGGAAGCCCGGCTGCCGAGGCGGCACCGAACAGCATCATCAAACCCAGCAACACCGGCTCTCGCACCGCGCTGGCTGGCTGCAAGTGGTCGCCTGCGTCGCCACGCTGGGCGGCCATCAGCTCCACCAGCAGGAACAAACCGGCGATGACGATGGTGCTGTGCAGCGTGTAGTACAGCGCAGCCGACAGCGTGTCGGGTGTGAACAGGCCCACACTGGCCATGATGGTGCCCACCGACGACACCGTGAGGTAGGCCACCAGACGGCTCATGTGTTGGGCGGCCAAGGCACCCAGCACACCCAGCACGCTGGTCACCAGCGCAGCGGGCAACAACCAGTCGGCGACGGCCAGCGCCGCTTCGCCCGCGTCGGCACCAAAAATGACCCAATGCGTGCGGATGATGCTGTACACGCCCACTTTGGTCATGATGGCAAACAGCGCCGCCACCGGCGCGCTGGCTGCGGCGTAGGTGCCCGGCAGCCAGAAAAACAGCGGCACCAGCGCAGCCTTCAGCCCGAACACCACCAGCAAGATGGCCGCAGCCGCCTTGGCGAGCGGCACACTGTCGCCAGACAAAGCGGCCACGCGTCCGGCCAGATCGGCCATGTTGAGCGTGCCGGTCACGGCATACAGCATCGACACGCCGATGAGGAACAGTGCCGAAGCCGACAGGTTCAGCACCACATAGTGCACGCCCATGCGGAAGCGCTCGCGCCCTTGGCCGTGCAGCAGCAGCACGTAGGAGGCAATCAGCAGCACTTCGAAGAACACGAACAGGTTGAACAAGTCGCCGGTCAGAAAGGCCCCACACAGACCCATCAACTGGAACTGGAACACTGCATGGAAGTAGCGACCTCTCATGTCCCACCCGCCTGTGGCGTACCACAGCACCGGCACAGCTACCAGATAGGTGAGCAACACCATCAATGCTGACAAGCGGTCAAGCACCAAAACAATGCCAAAAGGTGCCGGCCACTCACCCAAGCGGTAGACCATCAGCTCACCCTGGCTGGCCCGCCAGACCATGGCCGCTGCCGCCAGCAACCCCAGACCCACCGAGGCCAGGGCCACCCGACGCTGCCAGGCCACCCGGCCACCGTCATGCGCGCCCCCTTGGGCCGACAGACCGCCTGGGTCACCCAACAGCAGCAGCACCACCGCTGTGAGCGACGGCAAGACCACCGACAGCACCGGGGCATGCTGCCACCAGACATCCAGCAGACCGTTCATCGCCTGACCTCCGCAGACGAAGCGGGTTCGGCCCCATCCACATGGTCACTGCCGTTTTCCTGGCGGCTGCGCAGCGCCAACTCGATCACAAAGCCGGTGGTGGCAAACCCGATGACGATGGCCGTCAGCACCAGTGCCTGCGGCAGTGGGTCGGCCACCGGGCCGTCACCCACCAGCAAGGGGTTGGCATTGCTCCACAGTCTGCCCATGACAAAAATGAACACATTGACCGCGTAGCCCACCAGCGTCAGCCCCAGCACCACCGGAAACGTGCGCCCGCGCAGCAACAGGTACACCCCTGCTGCCGTGACCACGCCCACACCGCTGGCCAGCAGCGCTTCCATGCTCGGCATCATGCCGTACCTCCTTGGTTGGTAACCGTTGCCGCAGGCCCTTCACGCGAAACCGAACCCAGCACGCTGAGCGTCAGCAAAGTGGCACCGACCACCGTCAGGTACACGCCCAGATCAAACAGGGCGGCTGTGGCCAGTGGCAGTTCGCCCAGCACACCCACCACGGGGTGCCCGAACGCGCTGGTGAGGAACGGACGGCCCCACACGAACGCGCCCAGACCGGTCAACCCTGCAATGCCCAGACCGGCACCGATCCAGATCACGAAGCGGCGACCCTGGCCCGCGCGCAACACCAGCTCGGTGCGGGCCTGACCCACCGCCATGAACTGCACCACCAACGCCACCGCCGTGATCAGCCCCGCAATGAAACCGCCACCCGGCAGGTTGTGGCCACGCATGAAGATGTACACCGAGAACACCAGCGCCAATGGCAGCACCACCGAAGCAGCCACCCGCAACAACAGGGGCTGGGCGGCAAACGTCCAGGGGGTGCCTGAAGGGTCAGTGGATGAACGGCGCATGCGCAGCCCGTCCATCAACGCAAGCACGCCCAGCGCAGCAATACCCAGCACGGTAATTTCGCCCCAGGTGTCGTAGCCCCTGAAGTCCACCAGGATGACGTTGACCACGTTGGACCCACCCCCTTTGACCAGCGATTGCTCGAGGAAATACCACGAAATGCTGTCGTGGTTGCGGGTCATGAACACCCAGGCCAACCATGCCACGCCCCCGCCGGCCGCCAACGCCACGATTGCGTCACGCAGCTTGCGACCGCCGGACGACTCGCGTGGCGTGGTCTGGGGCAACAGCGCCAGCCCCATCAGCAGCAGCACGGTGGACACCACCTCGACCGACAACTGGGTAAGCGCAAGGTCCGGGGCCGACAGGGCGACAAACGTCAGCGCCACCGCCAGCCCCACCACCCCTACCAGCACCACCGAGCGGAAGCGGTTGTGGTGGCCCAGCACCAGCGCACCACAGGTCACCACCAGCAATCCCCACACCACCAGCGCCAGCAGGTTGCCAGGCATCAGGGCCCGGTCGCCCGTGCCCACGCCACTGCCCGCCACGGCCATGCCCGCCAGCACCACCGCCGCCCCGACCAGCATCACCACATAACGCTGCAACGAGCCGTTCTCGCAACGCTGCGTCACCTGGCGGGCCAGCGCAAACAACCCGTCCACCGCGCCCTCGAAAGCCTGCCGCCCGGTGAGCGCACCAAACCAGGCTTCCGACTGAATACCGTGCAAACGCCGCTTCGCAGCCAACGTGCGGTACAGCCACACACCCGCCACCAGCGCCACCACACTCATGGCCAGCGGCAGGTTGAAGCCATGCCAGATGGACAGGTGGTAGTCGGGCAATGCACGGTCTGGCCCCACCAACGCAGTGGCCGCCACATGCACCAGCGGACCGAAGGTGGCGGCCGGGAACAACCCCACCAGCACACACAGCAGCACCAACCCGATGGTCGGCAGCTTCATGCCCAGTGGCGGCTCGTGCGGGTGCTTGTTCTCGACCTCCCCCAGGGGGCCGTTGAAAAATGTGTCGTGCACCATGCGCAAGGAATACGCCACGCTGCACACGGCGGCCAGGGTCACCAGCACGGGAACCACCCAGGCCCACACACCCTGCGTACCGACCACGGCCTCGGCAAAGAACATCTCCTTGGACAGGAAACCGTTGGTCAGCGGCACACCGGCCATGGATGCAGCCGCCACCATGGTGAGCGTGGCTGTGAACGGCATGAACGACCAAAGCCCACCCAGCTGGCGCATGTCGCGCGAATGGGTTTCGTGGTCCACGATGCCCGCAATCATGAAAAGCGAGGCCTTGAAAGTGGCATGGTTCAGCACATGGAACACAGCCGCCACAGCGGCCAGCGGCGAGCCCAACCCCACCAGACACGTGACCAGCCCCAGATGGCTAACGGTGGAATAGGCCAGCAGCCCCTTCAGGTCGTGCTTGAACACCGCAATGAACGCAGCAAACACCAGTGTCACCAGCCCCGCCCCGGTGACCAGCACCTCGAACCAACCCGAGCCCGCCAGAATGGGGTACAGGCGCATCAGCAGAAACACCCCTGCCTTGACCATGGTGGCCGAGTGCAGGTAGGCCGACACCGGGGTGGGCGCAGCCATGGCATCGGGCAGCCAGAAGTGGAACGGAAACTGCGCACTCTTGGTGAATGCACCCAGCAAAATCAGCAGCAGCGCGGGCACAAACAGCGGGTGCGCCTGCAACTGCGCAGCCTGCGTCGCCAGCACACTGATTTCGTAGCTGCCACCGATTTGCCCCAGCAGCACAAAGCCCCCCAGCATGGCCAGGCCACCGCCGCCCGTGACCGCCAGCGCCTGGCGCGCCCCGGCTCGGGCATCGGGCCGATGGCTCCAGTAGCCCACCAGGAGGAAAGACGACACGCTGGTCAGCTCCCAGAACACCACCAGCACCAGCAGGTTGTCGGACAGCACCACACCCAGCATGGCCGCCATGAACAGCATCATGAGGCTGAAAAACTTCGGCGCAGAGTCTTCGGGTGCCAGGTAGTAGGCGGCATACAGCACGATGCACAGGCCGATGCAGAGGATCAGCCCGGCAAACATCAACGACAGGCCATCCAACCGGAAGGTGATGTTCAAACCCAGCGAGGGCAACCAGCTCCAATGCTCCATCACTGTCTGGCCGGCCATGACCACATCGGCCTGGGACAGCAGCACACCCAAGCTGCCAGCCGTGACCGCGCCAGCCAATACGGCCACGCCCACCCGTTGCCGGGTGCTGCACAGCGCAGTCAACAAGGTGCCCACACACAAGGGCAGTAAAACGACCAGTAACAGCATAGGGGCTCAGGTATCCGGCTTGCGCCGGGTGTTGCATCACATCTGCACGGCGAACCAACCAAGAACGTGTTTTGAATCAGCTCGCGTGTCAGCGTTGGGGGGCATCTTAAGCTGCCTCGCGTGGAGCGGTTGCGCGAGGAATCCCCTACCCTGCCATGTGTGGGCTCAATCCAGCTGAGAGCCCACCTGTCGACTGCAGATCAGGATTCGGGTTCAACCTCGCCAGGCTGATGGCCCAACCGTTGCAGCAAGGTATCCAGCACGTCATACACCTGCTGCAGTGCGTCCACGCCCACCAGCGCTTCCAGCTCCGCGTACTGTCTCTCTACCAGCGGCGTCATGCGCTCGCCCAGTTCATGGGCCTGCCTGGTCAGCGTCACTTTCACACGCCGTTGGTCATGACCCATGCGCTCGCGGTCAATCCAGCCCGCCTCTTCCATGCGTGCCAACACCCCGGCAATGCTGGGGCTGGAAATGAGGCACCGCTCGCACAGCTGGCGCGGCTCCAGTCCGTCCTCCTGCAGCAGCGTGCGCAGGATGCGCCACTGCTGCTCGGTCACGCCATGCGCATTCAGCAACGGGCGGAAATGCGCCATCAGCGCTTCACGCGACTGAAGCAGCAGTTGGGGAAGGTTACGGTGGCGGGTGGCGTTGGGCATGGCAGGTGGCGCAAACAAGTGAAAACTCTCGTGTCCAGGGAATACCCTGAACGAAAACGGTTGACCCACTCACATGTTAGCGATTAAATTACAAACATGTGAGTAATTATCCAGGCAAGCCTGCCATCTCGCAACCCGGTCAACCAACATCCCGAGGTGAAACACTCAACATGAGCCCATACACCTGTCCTTCAGCACTCAGCCGCCGAACGGTGTACGGCACCCTGCTCAACCACCATGACGCCCTGGCCGCGTTGGGCGAGCAGGTTCACGCCGCGCCCTACAAGGCCCCGCCCAAAGCGCCCGTGCTGTACATCAAGCCCCGCAACACCTGGGCCGAGCCCGGCGCAGCCGTGGTGGTGCCCGCCGATGCGCCCGAGCTGGAAATGGGTGCCACGCTGGGCCTGGTGATCGGCCGCACGGCCTGCCGGGTGAATGCCGCCGATGCCCTCGGCTTCCTGGCGGGCTATGTGGTGATGAACGACATCAGCGTGCCGCACGCGGCCGTGTACCGGCCGTCCATGCGCTTCAAGTGCCGCGATGGTTTTTGCCCCATGGGGCCGGTGGTAGCGGCCAGCGAAGCCATCAACCCCGATGCTTTGGCCATCACCGTGTCCATCGACGGCACCGTGGTGCACCGCAGCTGCACAGCGGGGCTGATCCGCCCCGTGGCCCAGTTGCTGGCTGATGTGACCGAGTTCATGACCCTGCACCCCGGTGACGTGCTGGCCGTGGGCGTGGCCGCCGGTGCCCCCCGCGCCCGCGCCGGGCAGCAAGTGACCATTGCCATTGAAGGTGTGGGTGAACTGACGCACACGCTGGTGGCAGCAGCCGACATGGCTGTGTCCGATGCTGCCAGCCTCGCCCTCCAGCCCTGGTCTGCGGGTAATTCGGCCAGCCCAGCGCCCGCGGCCGCCCCGACTCAGGCCACGCTCCCGCTGAACGGCAATGCAGGCTCGGGCGGCCCCATCGCCCGGGTGGCATTCAACGGCGCCATCCACACCGTCACCCCTCACCCCAACGGCGTGCAATTCGCTGACAGTCGGGTACTGCCCGAAGCCGAAGTGGTGTGGCTGCCCCCTTTCGAGGCGGGCACCGTCATCGCGCTGGGCTTGAACTACGCCGACCACGTGAAAGAGCTGTCCAAAGAGCTGACCGTCACCACGCAGGACGAGCCCCTGGCTTTTCTGAAAAGCGCCAGCGCCCTGGTGGGCCACCGCGCCCAAACCCGACGCCCGGCAGACGTGGCCTTCATGCACTACGAGTGCGAACTGGCAGTGCTGATCGGTCGCACGGCGAAAAACGTGCGGCGTGAAGACGCCATGGCACACGTGGCCGGCTACACCGTGGCCAACGACTACGCCATCCGCGACTACCTTGAAAACTACTACCGTCCCAACCTGCGGGTGAAAAACCGCGATGGTTGCACCGTGCTGGGCCCCTGGTTTGTGCCCGCGTCAGACGTGCCAGACCCACACAAGCTGTCCCTGCGCACGCTGGTCAACGGTGTGATCACCCAGCAAGGCAACACCGCCGACCTGATTTCGGACATCCCGGAGCTGATCGAATACCTCAGCGGCTTCATGACGCTGCAACCCGGCGACGTGATCCTGACCGGCACCCCCGACGGCGTGGTGAACGTGAACGCGGGTGACGTAGTGGTGACGGAGATCGACGGCATTGGCCGCCTGGTCAACACCCTGGTGGGCGACGAGGCGTTCAATCGCTGAGGCCACGCAAGCCACCGACACCTACCCAGTCAAGTCAAAAAAACAAAAAATTGTCATCTAGCTCTTTATTTACATAGCGTTACAGCTATTTAATCAGGAATTTACCATGCTCATCAACCACCTCATCAATGGCCAGCAAGTCGCCGCCAGCGACTACTTTGAAACCGTCAACCCCGCCACGCAAGACGTGCTGGCAGAAGTGGCCAGCGGCAGCGCAGCCGAGGTCAACGCCGCCGTTCAGGCCGCCAAAGACGCCTTCCCGGCCTGGGCAGGCCGCCCCGCCACCGAGCGCGCCAAGATCATGCGCAAGCTGGGCGACCTCATCACCCAGCACGTGCCCGAAATCTCCAAGACCGAAACCCAGGACACCGGCCAAAGCATCAGCCAGACCGGCAAACAACTGGTGCCCCGCGCAGCCGACAACTTCCACTACTTTGCCGAGATGTGCACCCGGGTGGATGGCCACACCTACCCCACCCCCACGCACCTGAACTACACGCTGTTCCACCCCGTGGGCGTGTGCGCCCTCATCAGCCCGTGGAACGTGCCGTTCATGACCTCCACCTGGAAAGTGGCCCCCTGCCTGGCCTTTGGCAACACGGCGGTGCTGAAAATGAGCGAACTCAGCCCACTGACCGCCGCCCGCCTGGGTGAGCTGGCACTGGAAGCCGGTGTGCCCGCAGGCGTGCTGAATGTGGTGCACGGCTACGGCAAAGAGACGGGCGAACCGCTGTGCGCCCACCCCGATGTGCGGGCCATCAGCTTCACGGGCTCCACCGCCACGGGCAACCGCATCGTGAGCACTTCAACAGCTCAGGGCGGGCTGAAGAAGTTCAGCATGGAATTAGGCGGCAAAAGCCCGTTTGTGATTTTTGAAGACGCGGACCTGGACCGTGCGCTGGACGCAGCCATTTTCATGATCTTTTCCAACAACGGCGAGCGTTGCACCGCAGGCAGCCGCATCCTGGTGCAGCAAAGCATTTACGCAGACTTTGCAGCCAAATTTGCCGAGCGCGCCAAACGCATCACCGTGGGCGACCCGCTGGCCGACAGCACCATCATCGGCCCCATGATCAGCCAAGGCCATCTGGCCAAGGTGCGCAGCTACATTGAGCTGGGCCCCAAAGAAGGCGCCACCCTGCTGTGTGGCGGCATCGACCGGCCCAGCTACGCACCCGAGCTGGCGGGCGACCTGCAAAAAGGCAACTTCGTGTGGCCCACCGTGTTTGCCGACGTGGACAACCGCATGCGCATTGCACAAGAGGAAATCTTCGGCCCCGTGGCCTGCCTGATCCCGTTCAAAGACGAGGCCGATGCCATTGCAAAAGGCAACGACATCCAGTACGGCCTGAGCAGCTACGTGTGGACCGAGAACATTGGCAAGGCCCACCGCGTGGCCGCGGCCATCGAAGCGGGCATGTGCTTCGTCAACAGCCAGAACGTGCGCGACCTGCGCCAGCCCTTTGGCGGCACCAAGGCCAGCGGCACCGGGCGCGAAGGCGGCACCTGGAGTTACGAGGTGTTCCTGGAGCCCAAGAACGTGGCGGTGAGCCTGGGCAACCACCACATTCCGCACTGGGGCTGAGAGGCTGAGAGTCTTTCGTCCATGCCCGCTCACCACCCTAAAACGCACCCGTTCGGCGTTGCAAATGCGCGCCATAGCACGAGCTATGGCTGTGCTTTGCGCCTTGATCGGGCGCGTTTTGGTGCGTTGCTCGGGCACGCCCGAAAAACTCCCAGCCTCTGACCCACCCGCATCCGCAGCCACAGCCGAACCCACACACCCGGAGACAACACCATGGGCAAACTCGTACTCGTCGCCAAAATCACCCACGTGCCCAGCATGTACCTCAGCGAGCTGGACGGCCCGCGCAAGGGTACGCGCCAGGATGCCATCGACGGCCACAAGGAAATCAGCCGCCGCTGCCGCGAGCTGGGGGTGGACACCATCGTGGTGTTCGACACACACTGGCTGGTGAACGCGAATTACCACATCAACTGCGCACCTCACTTCAAGGGCCACTACACCAGCAACGAGTTGCCGCACTTCATTGCCAACATGCCGTTCGAATGCCCTGGCAACCCCGAACTGGGCCAACTGCTGGCCAAGGTGTGTGTGGAACACGGCGTGGAAACGCTGGCCCACCACGCCACCACGCTGGACCCCGAGTACGGCACCCTGGTGCCCATGCGCTACATGAATGCCGACCAGCACTTCAAGGCCATCTCGGTATCGGCCATGTGCACCGTTCACTATCTGGACGATAGCGCCCGATTGGGATGGGCCATGCGCCAGGCCATTGAAAAGCATTACGACGGCACCGTGGCCTTTCTGGCCAGCGGCTCCCTCAGTCACCGATTTGCCCAGAACGGCCTGGCCCCCGAATTTGCCTTCAAGGTCTGGAACCCCTTCCTGGAGCAACTGGACAGCCGCGTGGTCGAGATGTGGAAAGCCGGCCAGTGGAAAGACTTCTGCGGCATGCTGCCCGAATACGCCAGCAAGGGCCACGGTGAAGGCTTCATGCACGACACCGCCATGATGCTGGGCGCTCTGGGCTGGAGCGAATACGACGGCAAGGCCGACGTGGTCACGCCGTACTTCGGCGCGTCGGGCACCGGGCAAATCAACGCCGTGTTCCCGGTCACGCCGGTCACGGGCCGCGACATTCCGACCGCCAAGGCCTCGGCGGCAGACGGCTACACCTCGGTGGCCACGCGCCTCTGAGTTCATCATTCCAGCCAGCCATGCCCCACCTCGTCATCCTCTACACCGCCAACCTCGACCGGCCCGTGGCCGACGGCGGCACCGACATGACCCAACTCTGCCGCACCCTGGCAGACACCATGCTCGCCACACGGGACGATGCGGGCCAACCCGTGTTCCCTCCAGGCGGTGTGCGTGTGCTGGCCTACCCCGCCCCGCACTACGCCGTGGCGGATGGCGGTGCAGCCGGCCTGGCAGCGGGCGGCAGTGGCGACTACGGTTTTGTGTACCTGAACCTGCGCATGGGAAGGGGCCGCCCCAAAGACACCATTTCCATAGCTGGAAACGCTTTACTGGAAAGCGCAAAGGCCCACTTCGAACCCCAATTGACCCACCAGCACATTGGTGTGACGCTGCAAATCGACGAAGGCCCCGAGGTGTTCGACGCCAAGACCAGCACGCTGCACCCGCTGTTCAAAAAGAACTGAAAGACCCCATGCTCGACGACACCCAAATTGCCCGACTGGCGGCAGAACTCCAACAGTCCCAAACCACCCGCGTGCAGGTGGAGCACTTTTCCAAACGCTTCCCGCAGATGACCATTGAAGACGGCTACCGGGTCAGCCGCGCGTGGGTGGGCCAACAAATCCAGGCGGGTGCCCAGGTGATTGGCCACAAGATCGGGCTGACCAGCCGCGCCATGCAGATCAGCAGCCAGATCGACGAGCCCGACTACGGCACCCTGCTGGACCACATGCGCTACGACTGCACGCCCGGCCAGGTGCTCGACATCCCGGTCAGCCACTTCATTGCGCCGCGCGTGGAGGTGGAACTTGCCTTCATTCTCAAAGCCCCACTGACCGGCCCGAATGTGACGGTGGAACAGGTGCTGGACGCCACCGAATACATCACCCCGGCCATTGAAATCATCGACGCGCGCATCGAGCAATTCGACCGCCACACCAAGGCAGCGCGAAGAGTGTTCGACACCATCAGTGACAACGCGGCCAATGGCGGCATCGTGCTGGGCGGCCAGCGGGTGGACCCACGCAGCGTGAACCGCCCCTGGTGCGGTGCCATCCTGCGCCAGAACGGCGCGGTGGAAGAAACCGGCCTGGCCGCGGGGGTGCAGGGCGACCCCGCCGTGGGCATCGCCTGGCTGGCCAACAAGCTCGCGCCCTGGGGCGAATCGCTGCAACCCGGCCACATCGTGTTGGCAGGCTCGTTCACCCGGCCCGTGGCGGCCAAGGCAGGTGACCTGTTCGAGGCCGAGTACGCCAGCCCCACGGGGTCTTTGGGTAGGCTGGCATTCCGTTTCGTCTGACGCTCGGAGCCTCACCATGAGCCAAGCCCTCCATAAAGTCACCATCGTCGGCATGGGCGCCATTGGCGGTGTGTTTGCCGCCTGGTTGGGCACACGCCTGCCTGCGGGGCAGGTGCAACTCTCCGCGTTGGCCCGTGGCCAAACCTTGGTCGCATTGCAGTACCACGGATTGGTCTGGGCCGACGAGGACGGCACCGAACGGCAGGTGCTTCTGCACGCCACCAGCGATGCAGCCACGTTGGGCCCACAAGACCTGGTCATCGTCTCGGTCAAAGGCCCGGCCATGCAGGCGGTGGCACAGCAAATCAAGCCGCTGATCGGCGCGCAGACCGTGGTGCTGGTGGCGATGAACGGCGTGCCCTGGTGGTTTTTTGACGGCCTGGGTGGCGAGTGCAACGGGCTCGCCCTGCAAGCGGTGGACCCAGACGGCCTGACCGCCCAGGCCCTGCCCACCGCCCACGTGCTGGGCTGCGTGGTACACGCCAGCGCCGTAGCACCACAGCCAGGCCAGGTGGCACGCATCAAAAACAATCAGCTCATCGTCGGCGAACCCGGTGGCGGCGTTTCGCCACGGGTACAGGCATTGGCTGCACTGCTGGAACAAGCCGGGTTTGCGGTGAAGCAAAGCGAACGCATCCAGCAAGACATCTGGTTCAAGCTCTGGGGCAACATGACCATGAACCCGGTCTCGGCCCTCACCGGCGCACCGTGCGACCAAATTCTGGATGACCCGCTGGTGCGTGCCTATTGCAGCGCCGTCATGCTGGAGGCACAGGACATTGGCCAGCGCATCGGCTGCGGCATAGCCCAGCAACCCGACGACCGCCATGCCGTCACCCGCAAGCTGGGCTCGTTCAAAACCTCCATGTTGCAAGACGTGGAAGCGGGCCGCCCCATCGAGCTGGATGCGCTGGTGGCCGTGGTGCGTGAAATCGGTCAGCACCTCGGGCTGGCCACACCGAACATCGATGCCTTGCTGGGCCTCACCCGGCTGATGGCCCGCACCCGTGGGCTGTACCCCGCAGCCTGAGCCAACACGCTACACACCTGCCCATTCCCATCACGGAGGCCTTTCACCATGCCCATGTCACTCCCAGTCAATGCGTTCAAACAGGCCCTGCAAGCAGGCCAGCAGGTCATCGGCTGCTGGGTCGGCTTTGCCGATGCCAACGTGGCCGAAGCCCTGGCCGGCTGCGGCTTCGACTGGCTGCTGCTCGACGGCGAGCACGCCCCCAACGACCCCCGCACCGTGCTCGACCAGTTGCGCGCTATTGCGCCCTACCCCGTGCAAGCGGTGGTACGCCCGGTGGTGGGCGACGTGGCGCTGGTCAAGCAGTACCTGGACGTGGGTGCGCAGACGCTGCTCATCCCCATGGTGGACACGCCCGAGCACGCCGCGCTGATGGTCCGCGCCACGCGCTACGCGCCCGACGGCATCCGGGGCATGGGGGCGGCGCTGGCGCGCGCCTCGCGCTGGAACCAGGTGCCCGACTACGTGCACCACGCCAACGGCCAAATGTGCCTGCTGGTACAGGCCGAAACCACGCTGGCCCTGCAAAACCTGGCCGCCATTTCAGCGGTGGAAGGTGTGGATGGCGTGTTTTTTGGCCCGGCCGACCTGTCGGCTTCCATGGGCTACCGGGGCCAGCCCAACCACCCCGAGGTGCAAAAAGCCATTCTGAGCGGCATTGCCACCGTGCGTGCTGCAGGCAAAGCTGCCGGCATTCTGATGGCCGACAAGGCGTTGGCGCAGATGTACCTGGACGCGGGTGCCCAGTTCGTGGCCGTGGGGGTGGACACCACGCTGCTGGTGCGCGCCGCCACCGACCTGGCGGCGCACTTCAAACAGCCCCGCTCGCAAACCGCCGCGCCACAAACCAGCGGCTCCCCGTACTGAACGCCTGAGGTCACCGCCATGCAACCACCCCAGCCAACTGACTTCACCACCACCTACCCCCGCCCCGACCACATTGCCCCCGATGAATGGTCTGCCCGTGTGCAATTGGCCGCCGCCTACCGCATCTTCGACCACCTGGGCTGGACAGAGCTGATCTACAACCACATCTCGCTGCGCGTGCCTGGCCCCGAGCAGCACTTCCTCATCAACCCGTTCGGGTTGCACTACAGCGAAGTGTGCGCCTCCAACCTGGTGAAGGTGGATGTGCGGGGCAACATCATCGGGAAGTCAGACTGGCCCATCAACCCGGCAGGATTCACCTTCCACGGTGCGATTCACGAGCAGGTGCCCGACGCGCACTGCGTGATGCACGTTCACACCACGCCCACCCAGGCCGTGTGCTGCCTGGAAGACGGGCTGGAGTTCTCCAATTTTTATGCCGCGCAGCTGTTCGGAAAAATTGCGTACCACGAGTTCGAGGGCATCACCGTTCACCTGGACGAGGGCCAGCGCATTCTGGCCAGCGCAGGCGGCAAACCTGTGCTGCTGCTGCGCAATCACGGGCCGGTGGTGATGGGCTTCAGCCTGGCCAATGCGCTGGCGCTGATGTGGCTGGTCAACCGGGCGTGCGAGGTGCAACTGGCGTCCCAAGCCATGGGCCCAACCCGAGCCATTGCGGTGCCGGTGTTGGAAGCCTGCGTGCGCGATTCGCTGAACTTCAACCCCAAGTTTGGCGGTGGACAAGACGCTTTCGACGCCCTGCAACGCATCGTGGACCGCAAAGACCCCAGTTACCGCCGGTGACACACGCTCACACCGCACAGGTGAAACCACTGAAGCCACGCACCATCGGACACGTCATGTACCGATTTCCCCACCGTCTTCTCGCGTCACCACCACTGTCGCAGACCGGGGGCGGGCTAGGCTGGCCGGCTCCTGCTGGCTGGCTGGCCAGTGGCTGCCAAACCGGTGGGCCTTGAAGTCGGCTGGCATGCCTTCGCCGGGGTGCTGGATGTTGACAAACATGTTCCGGTGATCGGGCGTCAGCGTCACGCCGGTGATTTCGCACCCTTTCGGCCCCACCAGAAACCGCCGCAGGGTGGCGGGTGTTACCGGTGCCCCCGCCAAGGTGGACGTGCCTCCCGCCGCAGGTGCCTGGCGGCCATCGCCCACGACACCCGGCACGGCTGCCAGCAACATGCAGTTGCTCACATCGGTGTAAGCCGCGTCGTCGGTCTGAATCCACAACAGGCCCCGGCTGTCAAAGCACATGCCGTCAGGGCTGGAAAAATCATTGGCGTCCGTCAGGCCGGACAGGTTGACATCTGCCGGGGCATCGGCTTGTGCACCGAACAGAAAAACGTCCCACTGAAAGCGGATGGCTGCAGCCTGCCCGCCTGCCTCTCGCCACCGGATGATGTGACCGTTGACATTGCCCCGGTTGACACGCAGCGTGCCATCGGGTCTGGCCGAGGTATCGGCATAGCTGCGCGGGTTGGCTGCATCGGTGTGCAATTGGGCACCCACAGGCTTTTCTGCTGCACCCACCCGGTTTCGGTTGTTGGTGAGGGTCATGTACACCTCGCCATTCAGCGGGTTGACTGCACCCCACTCGGGCCGATCCATGGGCGTGGCACCCCGCGCATCGGCCGCCAGACGGGCGTGGATGAGCACATCGCCCTGATCGGCAAAGCCATAAGTGGCATTGCCAGCATCCAGACCCGCCAAACCGTGCGACAGTGCCAACCACTCACCCGTGCCATCGGCATCGAACCTGGCCACATACAACGTCCCGTGGTCCAGATACTTGCTGCCTGCCGCCAGGCCGCCGCGAGCGTCCACCGGGTCCCATGCCGCAGCCGACACGAATTTGTAGATGTACTCGTTGCGGGCATCGTCGCCCATGTAGAACACCACCGGCTGTCCGGCCACCACCGGGGCGGGCCAGGCCCCTTCGTGGCTGAACCGGCCCAGTGCCGTGCGCTTGACGGGGGTCGAAGCAGGCTGGAACGGGTCAATTTCCACCACCCAGCCAAAGGTATTGGCCACGTGCCGGTAATCTGCGTCGGCCGACCCTGCGGTTACCGACGATGACCAGCGCGCATGCAAGTCATCCGTGCCTGCCGTGTGCCAGCGGTACGGGCTGTTGCGTCCCTCGGGCAGACCGTAGCGGTTCAGCGCTGCGACTTCGGCCGCAGTGCGGCGCACATCATCACCCGCTGCTCGGCTGACGGTGTTGGTCCAGTTTTCTTCGCACGTCAGGTAGGTGCCCCAGGGTGTGTGGCCGTGGGCACAGTTGTTCTGCGTTCCGCGAGTGTGGGTGCCCTGTGGGCTGTGGCGCGTGCACATCAGCCGGTGCCCTTTGGCCGGACCGGCCAGTTCCATCGGTGTCAGCGCGGTGACACGGCGGTTGTAAGGCGAGCCTTTGACCATGGTCGTGCGGCCATCGGCACTGCGCGCCACTTCGGTCACGCTGACACCGTGCGCCAGCATCTCCTTGTGCGCCTCAGTGCCCACCCGCTGCGCCCCTGGTGTGATGCCGCCAGGGTGCAGCACAAACGGCGACGGCACGTATTCGTGGTTGACCGCCAGCAATCCCCGGTCGGACCGCCTGCTGTCCCAGCCCCCGTCATGGCCCAGACCGAAAAAATGCATGCCATCATGCCCGTCGCCCACCCGCTGGTCGTAAGACGCTGGCAACTCGGTACCATCACCCCGCCAGGCCTCGTAGCCCGGTTGCAGCGGATCGCCCAGCGCGTGCAGCACCGCCAAACGGTAACCGTCAGGCACACTCACCTGATCCAGCGTGTGCTTGGCCACCGGTGCAAAACCCAGGCGCAAGGGGCCAGCCGGCGCCTGGCCAATGGCCGCAGGCCGGGTTGGCACCGTGCAACCGCCCAACATCACACCCGCTGCCCAACCCATGCCCCCGGCCAACAGGCCGCGCCGGCTGAGCACCCGGCCGGCCACGAGTTCGTCCAGCTTGGGCTGAACAGACGGGTTGACGACCACATCGTCGTCCTCGGCAAAAGAGGGGTGCATGGCGGGCCTTCCGGGCAAAACAAGTGACACGAGCGAGGCAACCTCACACGATACCGGAAGCCAACTGGCAGTGCTGCCAGATATGCCAGTACTGCCAGCATGCACAACATGCAGTCGCTATGATCCGCCCCACTTGGCCCGCGCGCAGGGCTGACACCTCAACACCGCTGAACACCCATGCCCAAACTGCTGACCGTTTCCCTGAGCCTGATCGCAGCCACCATCGCCCTGACGGGCTGCAACCGCGAGGTGCCCGACACCCACCCCGATCAGCCTGTCACCAAGCGGCGTGCCCTGTTCAAGGAGTTCACGCGCACCCTGGAGCCCATGGGGCTGGTTTCCCGTGACCGCCAGCCGTACAAAGCCGACAAGTTTCTGGAGCAGGCACAGGCGCTCAAAAAACTGTCCACACAACCCTGGCCCCTGTTCACACCGGACAGCAATTACCCCCCCACCACGGCCAGCCCCAAGGTCTGGCAGCAAGCGGAAGCCTTCAAACAGGCCCAAACCCAGTTTCTGCAGGCGGTGGACGATTTGAACCAGGCCGCGGCAGGTACCGATCTGGATCGCATCAAAACCACCGTGAACGACGTGCAGAAAGCCTGCAAGGCCTGCCACGACACCTTCCGCAACGAGAAGCTGCTGTGAGCTGACCCGCCTGTCAGGCGCTGCGGTGCACGCCTTCAAGGTGGCTGTGCAGTGACAGGCGGTCCAATGAGGCCAGTGGCAACGCCACCAGCAGTTCGATGCGCCGGTGCAACGCCGACGCGGCTGCCACAAAAGCGTGGTGCCTGGCTTCGTGGTCGCCCTGAACGCGTGTGGGGTCGGCAATGCCCCAGTGGGCCGAAACCGTGTGGGCGGGCCACTCGGGGCGTGGTTCGCCCAACACATCGTCACAGACGGAGATCACCAGATCCATCTCGGGTGCACCGGGTGCGGCAAACTCGTCCAGCCCCTTGCATCGCAGACCGTTGACCCCCCTGCCGTTGTCACGCAGGAATTCGATGGCCAGGGGATCCACCTCCCCGGCGGGGCGCACACCCGCCGACCAGGCCTTGAAGCGGCCACCGCCGCATTCATTCAGAAACACTTCTGCCAGGATGCTGCGCCCCGAATTGTGGGTACCCAAAAACAGCACGTTGTACACAGGTTCACTCATGGTTGTCTCTCTCGTTGCGTCACTTCTGATCTGACCCGCTCGGACGCACAGCTTCGGGGTTCAGGCACGCTCGAATTTCACCATGCGGCATCGAAAAAACGTGTGTCGGTTTGGTGACAGCCGTGTGGCACATGGGCTGCCGTTGCCCGTTCCCGGTGCGTGGGCATTGAAGCTGCGGCAAAACAGGCTGGCCGATAATGCCGCGTTATGTCTGAACGCGTCATCCCCGTCATTGACCACCGCATGCGCACGCTGGCCGCCAGCCTGCCAGCCACCCCCATTGCCGCCACAGGCCTGTTGGCCGATGCCTTGGGCAGGCCGCTGCGGGATCTGCGCATCAGTGTGACCGACCGCTGCAACTTCCGCTGCAACTACTGCATGCCCAAGGAAGTGTTTGACAACAACCACGTTTACCTGCCGCACAGCGCGCTGCTGTCGTTCGAGGAAATCACCCGTGTGGCCCGCGTGTTCGTGGCCCACGGGGTGCAGAAAATCCGGCTCACCGGGGGTGAACCGCTGCTGCGCAAGCACATCGAACGGCTGATCGAACAACTGGCTGCGCTGCGCACCCCTGACGGCCAACCGCTGGACCTGACACTGACCACCAACGGCAGCCTGCTGAAGAAGAAAGCCCGGTCGCTGAAAGAAGCGGGCCTGAACCGGGTCACCGTGAGCCTGGACGGCCTGGACGATGCCGTGTTCCGCCGCATGAACGATGTGGACTTCCCCGTCGCAGACGTGTTGGACGGACTGGCCGAAGCCCAGGCTGTGGGCCTGGGTGCCGCCGCGCCCGGCAAGCCCAGCGGGCTGAAGATCAACATGGTGGTCAAACGCGGCACCAACGACCACGAGATCGTTCCCATGGCCCGCCACTTCCGGGGCAGCGGCATGGTGTTGCGGTTCATCGAATACATGGATGTGGGTGCCACCAACGGCTGGCGCATGGACGAAGTGCTGCCCAGTGCCCAGGTGGTGCAACGCATCCACGCCGAAATGCCGCTGGTCCAACTGGACCCCTCGGCCCCTGGCGAAACCGCCGAACGCTGGGGCTATGCCGGACCGGATGGCCACCACGACCCATCGCTGGGCGAGGTGGGTGTCATCAGCAGCGTGACACAGGCGTTCTGCGGCGACTGCAACCGCGCCCGCCTCTCCACCGAAGGCAAGCTCTACCTGTGCCTGTTTGCCACGCAGGGCTTTGACCTGCGTGACCTGATTCGCGGTCAAGGGTCGGCAACTGACACCTCACCGAGCGCGCCCAACCGCACCCATCCACTGGGCCACGCCGCCAGCGATGCCGAACTGGCCAGCGCCATCGGTGCCATCTGGCAACGGCGCACCGACCGGTACTCGCAACTGCGGGCCAGCCTGCCACCCGACGCACAGCCGACCGGCGGCGGCAAGCGCATTGAAATGAGCTACATCGGCGGCTGAGCCGTCCCTTTTTCGCCCCCCTGCTCCGCGCAAGCTGCACGGGCTGCGCCAATTGCTTCCACCCCACCACATGACCCCAACACACATCACCCCAGGCGACATCACCGGGCTGGTCCTGGCCGGCGGGCGCGGCTCGCGCATGGGCGGCACCGACAAGGGCCTGCAAAATTTCCACGGCACGCCCATGGCGCTGCACACGCTGCTGCGGTTGCAAATGCAGCAAGGTGGGTGGGTCGGGCCTACTCTGGTCAACGCCAACCGGCACCTGGGAGCCTACGAGGCATTTGGCTCGCCCGTGTGGCCCGACACCCTGCCCGACTATGCCGGGCCACTGGCCGGTTTCATGACAGGCCTCAGCCATGCCGAAACGCCCTGGATGCTGACCGTGCCGTGCGACACGCCCCGGTTCCCGCTGGACCTGGCCGAGCGCATGGCACAGGCCCTGATGCGCGAAGGTGCCGAAATGGCCATGGCCGCCGCCCGCGAGGAAGACGGCCAGTTGCGCTGCCAGCCGGTGTTCTGTTTGCTCAGCACCGATCTGTTGCCCAGCCTGACGGCCTTCATCGAGAGCGGTGGCCGCAAAATTGACCGCTGGACCGGGCAACACCGCACGGTGCTGGTGCCGTTTGACCTGCCCGGCGACGACCCGCGGGCCTTCTTCAATGCCAACACCCTGCCTGAGTTGCAAACGCTCGAAAGAGCTTGAAAGCGTAGCAACAAACACAATACAAAAAAGCGCTGAGCATGAAAAACATTGATGAGATTGCCTCCCAGCTGCAAGGGTATGACCCCCAAGCCCTGCGCGCCGACGCGGTCAATGCCTTCCTGGCCGAGCTGGTGCAGCCCGTGGCCGACACCGAAACCCTGCCGCTGATGGCCGCGCACCAGCGCGTGCTGGCCACCGACATCATCTCGGCCATCAGCGTGCCGCCACACGACAACTCGGCCATGGACGGCTACGCCTTCGATGGCTCTGCCCTGCAACCCGGCCAGCCCCTGGTGCTCCAACCCGTGGTGGGCACCGCCCTGGCCGGCAAGGCCTGGGCCGGCACCGTTGGCCCAAGGCAGTGCGTGAAGATCATGACAGGGGCCATCATGCCCGCCGGGCTGGACACCGTGGTGCCGCAGGAGCTGACACAGCCCGCTTCCAGTGGCCCAACCGAGGGTGCCCCCACCGCCATCTGCATACCGGCCAACCTGCTGCAACGCGGCGACAACCGCCGCCTGGCCGGTGAAGACCTGATGCAGGGCCGCCCCGCGCTGCGTGCGGGCCAACGTCTCACCCCGGCGGCCATGGGCCTGGCCGCCAGCCTGGGGCTGCCCACCGTCACGGTGTACCGGCGGCTGAAAGTGGCTTACTTCTCGACCGGGGACGAAATCCTCAGCCTGGGCGATGCCCCACGCGAGGGTGCCGTGTACGACAGCAACCGCTACACCGTGTTCGGCCTGCTGCAGCGGCTGGGCTGCGAGGTGATCGACCTGGGTGTGGTGCCCGACCAGCCCGAGGGGCTGGAGGCCGCCTTTCGCCAGGCTGCCGCCGAAGCCGACGCGGTCATCACCAGCGGCGGGGTGAGCGTCGGTGAAGCCGACCACACCAAGGCCATGATGAAAAAGCTGGCAGGTGACGACCCCGCCTCCGGCTGCGGCGTGGTGTTCTGGCGCATTGCCATGCGCCCCGGCCGCCCCATGGCGGTGGGGCGCATCCCCAAGCAGGCCTTGTTTCAAGAAAAAATCGCCTCCAGCGCTTTATTGGAAAGCAAACACAGCAACTTATTCGATAGCATCCCCTCAACCGTGCTGTTTGGCCTGCCGGGCAACCCGGTGGCGGTGATGGTCACGTTCCTGGCGTTTGTCCGTCCGGCGTTGCTGCGCATGATGGGCGATACCACCGCTCCCCCGGTGCTGCTGAAAGCACGCAGCCAGGAAGTGCTGCGCAAAAAGCCCGGCCGCACCGAATACCAGCGCGGCACCGTCACCACCGCACCAGACGGCAGCCTGCACGTCCGCACCACCGGCAACCAGGGCTCGGGCGTGTTGCGCTCGATGGCCGAGGCCAACGGCCTGATCGTGCTGCACCACGACCAGGGCAATGTGGCCATGGGTGACGAAGTTGACGTGATGATGTTTGATGGCATGATCTGACAGCCCTGCCGGTTGTGGCAGGCTGTCCGGCACCCATGCAACCTGCCCCCTCCCCGCTTTCTGCTGACGAAACGCTCCAGGCCAACCAGCGTCTGAGCCGCTGGCGTGAAGACCTGCAAGACACCGTGCTGGCCGTCGCGGTACCCACCGGGTCGGTGCTGGCGGCCATTGGCACCGCTGTGTCGTGGTTCAAGCAGGACGGGGCCATGGCGCTGAGCAACGTCGCGGCGCTGGCCTTCCTGCTGTGGTTGCGCCACCACCGGGGGCTGGGAACCCGTACCAAAGGCGCTGGCATCGTGCTGATCACGACTGGCATGGGCCTGTCGTTTCTGTTCAATGACATCGGCGCGTTCAGCCTGCCCTGGCTGTGTGCCGCCCCCATCATGGCCGCCCTGTTGTTGGGCCGTTCAGCTGCACTGACCGTCACGGCGCTGATCGGGCTGGTGGCGTTTCCGCTGGGGTACGGGCTTGACCTGCCCCTCGCGCCGCTGCCCCTGCTGCCCCATCCCGAGCTGATGTGGACACTGCTGGCGCTCAACTACCTCACGCTCAGCATCATCATCGCCATGTCTGCCGCCGTGCTGCTGCGACGTCTGGCCATGGCAATAGACCGGGCCACACGGTCCGAACATGTGATGGCGCAACTTGCGCATGTGGACCCGCTGACAGGGCTGCCCAACCGGCGTGCGCTGCGCGAAACCCTGCAAAAGCGCGCCGGCCAAGCCGGTTGGGCCGGCGCGTTGATGTTCATCGATCTGGACAATTTCAAAGACATCAACGACACCTTCGGACACCTGAAGGGAGATGAACTGCTGGTTCGCGTCGCACGGCGACTGTCCACTCAGGTGCCTCAACCGTCCCTGGTGGCACGGATGGGGGGCGACGAATTTGTGGTGCTGTTTCAGGCCGATCCCGAACCCTCCGCGCCGCTGAGCGACCAGGCCATGAAAAAGGCGGAGCAGTTGCGCCAGGCCATGACCAAACCCTTTGCGCTGCCCGACCAGCAAAGCGTCAGCACCCGCATCAGCATCGGCATGACCTTGCTCCCTGCGGGCCTGCAGTCACCCGAAGATGCCATGCGCGAGGCCGACACCGCCCTTTACCAGGCCAAGGGCAACGGCCGCAACCAGGTCGTCATATTCGAAGAAGCCATGCACACCGCGCTTCACCAGCGCATGTTGCTCGCCAACGACCTGACCCACGCGCTGCGCCACACGGGGCTCTGGGTAGCCGTGCAAACACAGGTTGACGCCGCGCACCGCCCGGTGGGTGCCGAGCTGCTGGTGCGCTGGTCCCACCCCGAACGGGGGAACATACCGCCCGGCCAGTTCATTGGCATGGCAGAACACAGTGGCCTGATCGTCCCGCTGGGCGAATGGATGCTGAACCAGGCCTGCGAGTTGGCCCTTCGCCTGCAGGCCACCGGTCACCGTTTCCCGCTGTCGGTCAACATCAGCGCCCAACAGTTCCGCCAGCCCGGGTTCGAACAGCAGGTGCAGAACATTCTGGCCTCGCACGGCGTGCCGCCGCAGGCGCTGATGCTCGAAATCACCGAGAGCCTGACCATGACCGACAAGGGCGAAACCATCGACAGCATGGCCCGGCTGGTGGACAAGGGCTTCCGGTTCTCGATGGACGACTTCGGCACCGGCTATTCCAGCCTGAGCTACCTGAAGCGCTTACCCCTGCACGAGCTGAAAATCGACCGAAGCTTTGTCGACGACCTGCCCCACGATGCCAACGACGTGGCCATCGTCCGCATGATCCTGGCCATGGCCGACAACCTGGGTCTGAAAGCGGTGGCCGAGGGCGTGGAAACCCAAGCCCAGGCAGACTTTCTGGTGGCACATGACTGCCACAGCATGCAGGGCTATCTGTTCAGCCGCCCACAGGCGGTCGATGCCTGGCTGGCCGCGCTGCCGGCCTCACCGGTCAGGCATCCTGCGCCTCATGCGGGTGTGACGCCCGTTTGAACGGTTGTTTGTTGGGCCCCGGCACACGCTGGCGGGCCAGCAAGGTGTACATGGTGGGCACCACGAAGATGGTCAGCAGCGTGCCCAGGCTCATGCCACCCACGATGACCCAGCCGATCTGGCGGCGGCTCTCTGCCCCTGCCCCTTCGGCCAGGGCCAACGGAATGGCCCCCAGCACCATGGCCCCAGTCGTCATCAGTATGGGACGCAGCCGCAGCGTGGCCGACTGCTTCACCGCCTCCAGCGTCGCCATGCCATGCTCACGCAACTGGTTGGCAAATTCGACGATCAGGATGCCGTGTTTGGTGATCAGCCCCACCAGCGTGATCAGGCCGATCTGGCTGAACACGTTCAGCGTCCCCCCGCTCCATTGCAGCGCCAGCAAGGCACCCACCATCGACAACGGCACCGAGAACAGGATGATGAGCGGATCGACGAAGCTCTCGAACTGTGCAGCCAGCACCAGATAGATGAACAGCAACGCCAACACGAACACCACCACCAACGAGCCGGATGAATTACGGAACTCGCGCGACGTGCCGTTCAGGTCGGTCGAGTAGCCCGGCTTGAGCACGCGTTTAGAGGCGTCGTTCATGTACGCCAGCGCATCGCCCAGCGCAAAATCAGGCGTCAGGTTGGCGGTGATGGTGGCACTGCGCCGCTGACCGAAGTGGTTCAGTTCGCGCGGCACCACCACCTCGCGGATGCGCACCAGCGCAGACAACGGGATCATCGTGTCGTTGCGGCCCCGCACAAAAATCCGCTCGATGTCGTCGGGCGTGTCGCGCCCGGTGGCTGCCGTCTGGACGATGACGTCGTATTGCTCACCTTCGCGCTTGTAGCGGGTGACCGAGCGCCCGCCCATCATGGTTTCGACCGCACGGGCCACGGCATCGACCGCCACGCCCATGTCAGCTGCCTTCTCTCGGTCAACCTCCAGACGAATTTCGGGTTTGTTCAGGCGCAGGTCCGTGTCCACACTGACGAAACCAGGGTGTTTCGCCATTTCGTCCTGCATGGCCCGCACCACCTGCGCCAGGTTCTGGTAGCTGTCAGACGTGACGATCACAAAATTGACAGGCCTTTCGCGAAACCCTTGCCCCAGCGAAGGCGGCGTGATAGGGAACGCCATGACACCGGGCAGGCCGCCGATCTTGGGCGTCAGCTCCCGCGCCAGTTCCAGCGTGGTTCGTTCACGCTGTTCCCAGGGTGTTGTGCGCAAAAACACATTGCCCTGCGCCACGGTGGGGTTGCCCGCCACGGTGAAGATGCGGTCAAACTCCGGGTAGGCACTGCCCATTTTTTCAATGGCGGCGGCATAGCGCATGGTGTAGTCCAGCGTGGCACCGTCAGGGCCGTTGATGACCGTCAGGATGACCCCCCGGTCTTCCAATGGCGCCAGCTCGCTCTTGGTGGACTGCAGCAGGCTCCAGGTGCCCCACCCTGCCAAGGCCATCACGCCGACCACCAGCCAGCGGTGGGACAGCTTGACCCCGCCCATGTGGGTGGCCGAGAGCGTCCAGGCCAGGGCACGGCCGTACCCGCTGGTGATGCCGCGGAGCACCCACTCCATGCCCCGGTCGAACCGGCTGGGCTTGGGGTTGTGCTTGAGCAGCACCGAACACATCATGGGCGAGAGCGTCAACGCCACAAAACCCGACACCACCACTGACCCCGCCAGCGCCAGCGCAAACTCGGCAAACAGCCGCCCGGTACGCCCCGGCGTGAACGCCAGCGGGGCATACACGGCGGCCAGTGTCAACGTCATCGCCACCACGGCGAAACCGATTTCCTTCGCACCCCGGATGGCCGCATGGAACGGTTGCATGCCCTCCTCGATGTGCCGGTAGATGTTTTCCAGCACCACGATGGCATCGTCCACCACCAGCCCGATGGCCAGCACCAGCGCCAGCAGGGTCAGCGTGTTGATGGTGAACCCGAACAGCGCCATCAGCGCAAACGTGCCGATCAACGAAACCGGAATGGTGACCAGCGGGATGATGGATGCCCGGAACGTGCGCAGGAACACAAAAATCACCAGCGCCACCAGCACCACGGCTTCCAGAATGGTCTTGAACACCGCCTGGATGGAGCGGTCAATGAACACCGAGTTGTCGTTGGCCACTTCAATCTCGATGCCCGGCGGCAGGTTGTCCTTGATGCGCGGAATCATCTTGCGCACGGCTGCACTCAGGTCGAGCGGGTTGGCCGTGGCGTTGCGGATCACGCCCAGTGTGATCGCATCCTGCCCGTTCAGCCGGGTGGAGGTCCGCTCGGCCTGCGGCCCCTGCTCGACGCGCGCCACATCACCCAGCCGCACCGGCATGCCGTTGACCGTGCGGATGACCATCTGCCGGAACTGTGCCGGGGTTTGCAGGTCGGTGGCCGCCGTGACGTTGAATTCGCGCTGCTTGCTCTCCACCCGACCGGCTGGCACTTCCAGGTTGGAGCGGCGCAGTGCGTCTTCAACATCCTGCGTGGTCAGCTTGAACGCGGCCAGCTTGTCGGCATCGAGCCAGATGCGCATCGCATACTTGCGCTCGCCGAACACCCGCACATCCGACGCGCCCGGCGCGGTTTGCAGCATGGGTTTGGCGATCCGGTTGGCATAGTCGGTGAGTTGCAACGGCGTCAGCGTGTCGGAACTGAAGGCCAGCCAGATGACCGGGAATGCATCGGCCTCGACCTTGGCAATCACCGGTTCATCGATGCCCTGCGGCAGGCGTTGGCGCACACGGCTGACCTTGTCACGCACGTCGGCAGCCGCCGAGTCGGCCTCACGCGACAACACGAAGCGCACGGTGATCTGGCTCTGTTCCTGCCGGCTGATGGACGTGATCACGTCCACCCCTTCAATGCCCGCGAGGGAATCCTCCAGCACCTTGGTCACCTGGGCTTCGATGACCTCGCTCGACGCACCCGTGTACCGGGTCTCGACCGTCACCACGGGTTCGTCAATTTTGGGGTACTCACGCACGTTCAACCGTGTGAACGACACGTAGCCGATCAGCAAGATCAACAGCGACAGCACGGTGGCAAACACCGGCCGCCGAATGGACACTTCAGGCAGTTGCATGCGCCCTCCTGTTTCAGCGTGCGGCGGGCGTTGTGGGAACTGCGGCTGGCGCACCAGACGGTGGTGGACCGGGTGGCCGCGACATGTCAATCACCCGCACGGCTGACCCATCGCGCTGCAGGCGCTGCTGGCCGGCCACCACTACCGTATCTCCCTCGGCCACACCATCCAGCACCTCCACGCGGCCCGGGCGGCGCACGCCGAGCTTCACTTCCACGCGTTGCGACACCGTCGTGGTGTCTTTGGGCAACTTGGCCTGCGCCTCAGCCGACAGGGTGTCTGCCGGCACCACCTTGATGACGAACTGCCTGCCACCCTGTGGCACGATGGCTTCTTCCGGCACGGTCAACGCACTGTCACGCACAGCAAACACCACCGTCGCCCGGGCAAACATGCCAGGACGCAAGGGCCCGGCCTCTGCTCCAGCACCGACTCCCGCACCCGCTCCTGCACGCGGGGTGTTGGGCCTGTCAGCACCCTTGGCGGACTGCGCTGGTGGCTTGCCGGCCTGCGCTGCAGGTGCGCCAGCACTTGCGGGCGGCTTGGCAGTCGGCTGCAGCTGGGGCACGCCAGCCGTGTTGGGCAACACCGCCCGGATGCCGACCGAACGGCCATTGGCATCGACCAATGGGTCCACCGCGTCCACAGTGGCCTGGAACGACCGACCCGGAAAGGCATCCAGCTGAACCTCGACCGACTGACCGCGCCTGATCCTGGCCAGGAAACGCTCTGGCACGCGGAAATCGACATACAAGCTGCCGATGTCTTCCAGGTTGACCAGATCGGCACCATCTTTCACAAAGTCGCCGATGTTGACACTCCGGATGCCCACCGTGCCATCAAACGGGGCCACGATGGACATGCGCTGCAACCGCGCCTCGGCCAGCGCAAGCTGCGCTTCGGCCACCTGAACCGTTGCCTGGCTTTCTTCCAGCACGCGCTGGGCCACAAAATTCTGTGCCACCAGCTCCTGGTTGCGCTTCAGATTGGCCCGCGCGATGGACACCTGAGCCTGTGCCTGCTTGAGCTCGGCAGCAGGCAGTGCGTCGTCCAGCTTGACCAGCAACTGGCCTTTGCGCACACGGGCCCCATCGGCAAATCCCAACTGGCTGATGCGTCCTGACACCTCTGGCCTGAGCACCGTGTTCTGTCGGGAGCGCAAGGTGCCCACGGCCTGCGCTTCATCACGCAACGTGGCCCGCTCCACTTTGGCCACCTCCACGCCAGCCGCTCTCGGCGGAGACGATGGGCCTGCGGTCGGTGCCGCAGATTTGCCCGCACCGGAAGCCGCCGGTGCCGAAGCATCAGGCGTTTTGACCGGTGCCCTGTTCTGCCACCACCAACCGCCCGCCGATGCGGCGGCAATGCCTGCCACGGCCACCCACACATGCAAACCCTTGAACGCCATACACCCGCCGCTGTCGTAGTACGAAAGTTCGACACTGTAACGACATTGCGCGGGTGGCGCAGCAGGAAACGGGCACCTTCCGTGTCACACCCGTGATCGGACGGCCCGTCTTTACGAAGGCTTTACACGGGCACCCGCAACCGCAGCCTCAACGGCTACCCGGCACACCCAGGTTGGCAAGCGCATCGGCCCGCTCGTTGCCGGGGTCACCCGCATGCCCTTTGACCCAGATCCATTGGATGCGGTGTCCGCCTGCCGCCACCAACGCGTCCAGGCGCTGCCACAGGTCGGCATTCTTGACGGGCTGGTTGGCCGAAGTCCGCCAGCCCTTGGCTTTCCACCCCCGTATCCACTCGGTGATACCCTTGCGCACGTATTCGCTGTCCAGGTGCAGCGCCACCTCGCACGGGCGCTTCAGCGCCGTCAGCGCCTCGATCACGGCCATCAGTTCCATGCGGTTGTTGGTGGTGTTGGCCTCGCCGCCGTACAACTCCTTCTCGTGGCCCACGGCCCGCAGCACCACGCCCCATCCGCCGGGGCCGGGGTTGCCTTTGCAGGCACCGTCTGTGTAAATCGTGACTTTGTTCAAACGTCTTTCACTTTCTTGCTCTGGGTGTCGGGCACGGGCGCACCGACATCCCTGAATTGTGACGGCGTGTGATACCCCGCCACCACGCCTGTCGCCAGCGCACGTGACCGGAAAGGCTTCCAGGCCGGCCCCAACAGACGCATGCCACGCACGCGTTTGACCGCTTCCACCGTGTAGACCGCCCCCAACACCGGCCACCAGCGTGCGCCATGGCGCTCCATCCAGTCGTAGCGGCTCAGCCATTTTTCAGACTGCACGGCGGGTGCATACACACCGAACCTGACCGCTGTGACCTCGAAACCCAGCAGCGCCAGCCAGTCTTTGATGCGCCAATGGCTGATGAACTCTCCCGATCGGGGCAAATACAGTGCCCGATCGGACAAGCCCTGCAACCCCAGGCGCGCCAGCAGGTGAGAGCGGCGCTGGCGCATGGCCCACAGGCTCAACGGGTTGAGACCTGAAATCACCACCCGGCCCTCGGGTCTCAGGACTCGCTCGACTTCGCGCAGGGCACCGTGTGGGTGGGCGCTTTGCTCCAGCGTGTGGGGCAGCAGGACCAGGTCGAGCGATTGCTCGGCAAACGGCAAGGCAGCCGGGTCACAAACCATCTGACAGCCCTGGCGGACTGTATCGTCCACCATGGTTTCGCCCCTGTCGGCCACCTGGTGCATGCCTACCAACCACCTGTGCGGCATGCGGTTGGAGTCAAGACCATGCAATGCCGACACGCCCAACTGCACAGCATTGAAGCCGAACACATCCACCGTCGCTTCCTGAAAGCGACGCTGTTCCCAGTCCAGCGCATGTCTGCCCTGGGGGGTGGACCACCAATCGTCCAAACTTATAATTTGCTGACGCATGCCTCGTGACCGTTTATCGAGCGGCAGTAGCCGGGTCTGGCTGGACACCGCTTGCGTGACCCAAGCCATGCCATGCGGCATGACCACTTCCGCCGATCACCGCTTCCAGCCAACCGTTACGCATGGTACTCGTCCCCATTCCAGCCTTCACTGACAACTACATATGGGTGTGGCACGACAACACAAGTGCGGTGGTGGTGGACCCTGGCGAAACTGCCGGTGTGGTTGCCTACCTGAACCGGCATCAGCTCAAGCTCGACGCGATCCTGGTTACCCATCATCACGGTGACCACACCGGGGGCGTTGCCGCACTTCAGGCCGCCACAGGCGCAACCGTGTATGCCCCTTCGACAGAATGCCCCGACCTGAATGCCGTCCGTGTCACCCAGGGTAGCCACATCCCATTGTTGGGCACACCTTGCCAGGTGCTGCACGTGCCCGGCCACACGGCTGGCCACGTCGCCTATGTCTTAACGCCACCGGCGACGCCCCCTGTCCTGTTTTGCGGCGACACCTTGTTTTCTGCCGGGTGCGGGCGGCTCTTTGAGGGTACACCCCAGCAGATGCTGGCATCGCTCCAGGCACTGGCGCAACTGCCACCCGACACGCTGGTGTGCTGCACGCACGAGTACACGCTCGGCAACATCCGTTTTGCACTGGCTGTGGAACCCGGCAATGTGGCCTTGCAAAACCGGCAGGCGCAATGCCTGGCCTTGCGTGCCGCCCAGGAACCCACCTTGCCCAGCACCCTGGCCCTGGAATGGCAGATCAACCCGTTTCTGCGGGTCATGGAACCTGCGGTCAGGGCCGCAGCAACAACCTGGCGCAACAGCCAGTTGACGCAGACAGGCCAGTTGACGTCGAACGAACTGAGCGATGTCGAGGTGCTGGCCGCTTTGCGCGAATGGAAGAACCAGTTTTGACCACATTTTTTCTCCGATCGATCCGCCATCTCCAGCGCGGCCTCCTGGGGCTCGTCGCTGGCAGCGCCCTGTTGTTGAGCGGCTGCGCCTCGGTGTCGCTGCGCGACGGCACCACCGATGGCTCAACTGACCAGCGTGCGGGTACATCCAGCCTGTTTTCGACAGAGGGGCGCTTGCGCATGAGCCCACTGTTCCCGTCCGAGGGTTTGCAGCCCATTCAGCCGGGCAGCGCCTACAGCCTGAACGTCACCTCGCTCACACCCCCTGACGACATTTGGGACCGCATCAGGCGCGGCTTTGCAATGCCCGACCTGGAGGGAGAACTGGTCCGTGACCGGACACAGTGGTACAGCAGCCGCCCGGAGGCGCTGTTCAACATGGCAGAACGCTCCCGCAAGTATTTGTTCCACGTGGTCGAAGAACTGGAACGCAGGGGCATGCCCACCGAGTTGGCGCTGCTGCCGTATGTCGAAAGCGCCTTCAACCCCCATGCAGTGTCCAGCGCCAAGGCAGCTGGCATGTGGCAATTCATGCCCGCGACCGGGAAAGACTTCGACCTGAAGCAAAACATGTTTCGCGACGACCGCCGAGATGTACTGGCTTCCACCCGCGCCGCACTGGATTACCTGCAAAAACTGCACGCCATGTTCGACGACTGGCACCTGGCATTGGCTGCCTACAACTGGGGTCAGGGCAGCGTGAAACGGGCCATCGAACGCAATCAGAAGAAAGGGCTGCCCACCGGCTACGAAGACCTGACCATGCCGATGGAAACACGCATGTATGTGCCCAAGCTTCAGGCCATCAAAAACATCGTGGCGACCCCGGCTGCCTACAACGCACGTTTGCCGCTGATAGAAAACCACCCGTTTTTCGACACCGTGACGCTCGAGCGGGACATCGACGTCGCCCTGGCTGCAAGACTGGCAGAAGTGGACGAAGACGATTTCAGGTTGCTCAACCCCTCCAGCCGGGGCACGGTCATATTCGCGGCAGGCACGCCCACCATTCTGCTGCCCTGGAACAACGCCATCACGTTCAAACGGAACCTGCAGTTCCACATCGGACCGATGGCCACCCTGACTGCATGGGCCGTGCCGTCCAACATGCGCACGGCGGACATTGCCCGTCGTTTCGACATGCCGGAACACGATTTGCGCAGCCTGAACAAAATTCCGCCGGGCATGCTCGTCAAGGCGGGTTCGACGATTCTGGTGCCCCGCATGGGCCACACACAGACCGAAGTGCCCGAGCATGTGGCAGACAACGGCCAACTGGCACTTCAGGCTGAAAAGGTGCTCCGGCGCTCGACCGTCAAAGCCAGGAAAGGTGAAACACTGCAGTCTTTGGCCAAGCGGCTGAAGCACGACATCAACGACCTGGCGAAATGGAACAACCTGCCGGCCTCAGCCGCCTTGAAAGCAGGCCAAGCCATGGTGGTGTTCACAGAAGTCAGTGTGGCTGCGGCACCACGCAAGGGCAGCCACGCGACACCGGCCGCCCCTGCCGCCAAGAAAAAAGCGGTTTCACCACCGCCCACGCGCAAGCAGGCACCACCTCCGCCCGCCAAATCCACCGGCAAGTCCAAAAAGTAGACCGCACTGCCGCGCCCGGCCTGACGGACTCACCAGGTGCAGGTCACCTGGTAACAAACGGTGCCTGCAAAAAGCCCCTGAACCTTGCGCGGCCACCCCTGACGGGTGGCGCACTCAGGCGAAAGTTCGGAAACCGTTGCAAGAACCGGCCTATCGCCACGCGCCCCTCCAGCCGGGCCAGGCTGAGACCTGCACACTGGTGCACACCAAAGCCAAAAGCCAGGTGACGGTTGACCTCACGCGACAGGCGCAACGACTCGGCATCCTCAAAAACCGCCGGATCCCGGTTGGCTGCACCGATGCAAAGGGTCAGGAGTGCGCCGGCAGGCAAGTCGACCCCGCCCACCGAACAGGCCACCAGCGCCCGCCGGTTGCCCAACTGGTTGGACGATTCGAAACGCAACAATTCATCCACAGCCTGGTTCATGATTTGTTCGTGTGCATCAGCATGGTCTGGGTTGTGCCGGATGGCAGCCATCAGCAACATCATTTGCCGGGGGTGCTCCTGGAGCGCAATCAGGCCGTTGCCAATGAGATTGGTGGTGGTTTCATGCCCGGCGTTGAGCAGAAAAATACAGTTCTGCAACAACTCGTTTTCGCTGAGTTGCTCACCCGATGCCTCGCCCTGTATCAGCCGCGTCAGCACATCGCGCTCGGGGTCTCGCGGGTGCAAACGCCTGTCGGCCACCAACCCGCGCAGGTAGTCCAGCATGTCTTGCACACTGCGGTTGCCCCATTGGGCTTGCTGCGGGGTCAGCACCGGCTCCAGCGCACCCAGAATCGCAAGCGACCAGCCGCGCAGCGGTTCCCGGTCGGCCTGTGGCACGCCCAACAGGTTGCCGATCACATCCACCGGAATGGCAGCGGCAAAGTCCTCGATCAGATCGCCTCCGCCACGGGCCTCCAGCCTGTCGAGCAGATCATCGACCCTGGCGGTCAGTCCCGGCTCCATTTCGGCAATGGCCCTGCGCGTCAACGCACCCATGATGAGTTTGCGCACCCGCGTGTGCAGTGGCGGGTCATTGAAAACCAAGCTAGACGTGTGGTGGGTGTACAAGTGAGAGTCCGTGCCGTACTTCGGCGCAAACTCCACCCGCTTGTCCGAGCTGAAGGTGGCCGCGTCACGGTAAACGGCCATCAGGTCGGCATGACGTGTCAGGAAATACGAACCATCCGGCATGCGGCGCACCGGTTCGATGCGCCGCAAGGCAGCGTAGACCGGGTACGGATTGGCCAGAAAGTCTGCCGGCAAATGTCGCAAGTCAAACTCGGCGGCGATGTCTGCCGCACGTCTGGCAGACATCGGTGGGGTCACCTCGAACATGGCATCAAACCCTGAAGCGCGCTTTGGCTTTCAGCGCAAAGTCGTTGGTATACGTGGCCGAGAGCTGCCTGCGTGGCAGAGTCAGGCGTGCGTCCTTGCGGGCCAGCGCTGCCAGTGCCGTGGCGGCTGCCGCGTCGGGCAACACCCCGTCACCCATGAAGCCGTCCCGGGACTTCTCGAGGGCCGCCACATAGTTCACCAGGTCCACATCGAGGTTGACCGACGACAGCGCCCGCACCAGGTCTGACGGCCCGGCTGTCCGGAGCCACTTCAGCGCACGCACCACGGCAGCAGCAACGGCCTGGCACGTCTCCGGTTCCTTCTGGATGAAAGCAGACTTCGCACAGACCACTGCGCCCGGCATGGGTCCGCCGAACACCTCGTTTGCGCCTTTGAGCGTCCGGGTGTCGGCCACCACACGCACCTCGCCCCGATGTTCCAGGGCCGCCACCATGGCATGGTCCACACACAATGCATCCATGCTGCCACGGCGAACCTGCTCCACAACTGCCTGCGGCTGACCGAGGTTGACCACCGCCAGTTCGGTTTCCGTCACCCCGGCGTCCTGCATGAGGCGGTGGATCAGGAGTTGGCTGCCAGCCGATGGCAGCACGGTGGCCACGCGCCTGCCGCGCAGATCAGTGAACTGCCTGTATGCCGCCATGGTGCGCGGCGAGACCCCGAAAACCATCTGCGGCGTGCGGCTGGGAGCAACGAAAGCCTTGATATCGGCACCCTGCGCGCTGTCGGCCAGGGTGTGCGCAAAGTCGCAGACCAGCATCTGAACCTCGCCCCGGCTCAATGCGGCAGAACCTGCCGCCTCCGACTCCAGCGGCAACCAGTTCAACAACAGGCCCTCCGCTCGGAAGTAACCGAGTTCGTGCGCCAGCAACAGGGGCAAATGACTCATGAACGCGCCTGCCGGCACGCCCAACACCACCGACCGGTCTGCCGATGGCCGCACGGCCCCCGTCGCGGGCAGCCAGGACAACCCGCCCAGCAGCGTGGCGGCCGCACCCCAACCCAAGCCACTTGTCAGCAGCGAACGTCGTTGGGGGCAAGGCGCGTCAGGGCGGGACATGCCATGACTGTAGGCCGATCAATGCTGCAGTGCATCAGGAACATTCCCGAGCGGGTTTGTACCAACCTGCAAGGTGCCCGTCAGTCAGGCACCTGCAAACAGAATGGCAATGTTGAGCCCCAGCGCTACCACCCACGCCAGGCTGCGCGCATTGGCCATGTCCGCCACATACATGAAGATGTAGATCACGCGTGTGAACACGTACATGAACGCAAGCAAATCCAGTCGGGTTTGCGACGCATGCATCTGGTGGGCAATGATGACCGCGCCGATGAAAAAGGGCAGCGCCTCGAAACTGTTGGCCTGTGCTGCATTGGCCCGTGCGCGCCAGCCGGTCTGCGTGGCCAGCCACTCGCGCGGGTGGTGGTTGTCATAACCGCCGTCCCTTCGCGACACCTTGAATTTGCCCCATTTCGCCAGTCCGGCGCAGGCAATCGGCAGCATGGCAGCTACCAGCACACAACCATAGGCAACCGTGAATGAAGTGGCCATGAATTCCTCCTTGCAGGGGCCTGTCAGCCCAGTGTGTTGCGGCGATCGACCAGCGCATGCGCAATGGTGCCCAGATCCACATACTCCAGCTCACTGCCCACGGGCACGCCACGGGACAGCCGCGTGACCTGCAAGCCTGAGTCACGCAGCGCCTGAGCGATCACGTGCGCTGTGGCCTCGCCCTCGGCAGTGAAGTTGGTGGCCAGAATGACCTCCTGCACCGGCGGAAAAACCATGTCGGGCACCGCCAGGTGGACACCACCCAACCTGTCGAACAGCTTTTGCAGGCCGATGTCGTGCGGGCCAATGTTGTCCAGCGGACTGAGCTTGCCCATCAACACAAAAAACAGGCCACGGTAGGCACCCGTGCGCTCCAGGGCAGCCTGGTCGGCCGGGGTCTCCACCACGCACAACTGGCTTCGGTCACGTGCTGGGTCCAGGCAGGTGCTGCACACCCGCTGTTCGGTGAACGTGTGACACAGCTCGCAATGCTGAACCTGCTCCACCGCGTGGCTGAGTGCAACTGACAGCTGCAGCGCACCGGCGCGGTCATGCTGCAGCAGGTGGTAAGCCATGCGCGCCGCCGACTTGGCACCGACGCCAGGCAACCGGCGCAGCGCGTCGGTCAGCGCGTCGAGTGAGTGGGCATCAGCCACGGCTGCAACGCTGGTGGGTATCGCGCCCGACAGGCATCGGGGCCGGTCAGAACGGGAACTTCATGCCACCGGGCAAACCGGGCATGCCGGCGGTGAGCTTGCCCATTTTTTCCTGCGAGGTGTCTTCTGCCTTGCGGACGGCCGCATTGAAAGCGGCTGCCACCAGGTCTTCCAGCATGTCTTTGTCGTCCGCCAGCAAAGACGGATCGATGGTGACGCGCTTGACATCGTGCTTGCAAGTCATGACGACTTTGACCAGCCCTGCACCGGATTCACCGGTGACTTCGATGTTGCCCAGTTCATCCTGCGCCTTTTTCAGGTTTTCCTGCATGGCCTGGGCCTGCTTCATGAGTCCGGCAAGTTGTCCTTTGTTGAACATGTTCAGCTTTCTGTTGGGGAATGTTGAAATAGTTGTGCGACCAGGGGTGCCAGGCGCCACAGGCCTGACCGCCAGAGGTCGACATTGTCAGGTGTCGATCGGCTTGAGCGTACCGGGCACGATTTTGCCGCCAAAGTCTTGCATCAGATGCTGGACGTACGGGTCATTCAGCAGCGTTTGCTCGGCCTGCTGTATACGCTGCCGTGCGGCATCCGCCACCCGGCGGGCTGGGGTGTCCGATACCGGCCCCACCTCGATGCCCAAATTGACCGCGTGCCCGTGCGCAGCCAGCGCAGCCTGCAGACGGTCACGCACGGCAGCTTGCTTGAGCGTGGCGTTTTCGACCCGCAGCTGCCAATGCGCTGGCCGGCTCGAAGCGTCACGCGCCAACAATTCCGACTGCAAGGCCAATTCACGCACCAGCGCGTTCACGCTCTCGGCGCGCACCATCTCCAGCACCAAAGCGTGCCAGAAGTCGGCCGCACCTGCATCCAGTGCCGCATCCTTTACCGCATCCCGTGCCGCAACTGTACCGGGCTGTGCCGGGACCTGGCCCTCAGCTTCCGATGCGGCAGAGGCCACATCCACAACGGGCAGGCCAACAAAAACAGGAGCATACTGCTGATTATTTAAAAGCGCTGGAGCCGATTTTTGATCAAAATTTTTGACCACATCAGGCGGAACATCCACCGGATCGCTTGTCGACACATCCACCGCTGCAACGACAGCTACTGCCTTCTCCGGGACAGGATGAGGCTGCACCGGCTCTGACAGAATCGGTCCTGCCACACTGGGCGGCCCCGCAACCGCTGCAACCTGGCTGGCTGCAGTGGCGGCATCAGGCCGCGCTGCCGATTTCAGTGTTTTTTTTTCCGCCCGGCCCACCCGGGCCACACCCGGCGGCTGAAAGGCCAACAGCCGCAACAACACCATGACCAGGGCGGCATAGTCGTCGGTGGCCAGGCCGAGTTCGGTTCGGCCATGCAGGCACAGGCTGTACAGCAGCTGGGTCTGGTCTGCCGGCAGCAAGGCTGACAGACGGTGCACCTCGGGCGCTTCCGGGTCGGCTGGGTCCGGCTCTGCGTTTGCCAACTGGTACACGGCCATGCGCTGCAGCACGTGCGTCATTTCTTCCAGGGTGGACGCGGCGCTCAACCCCTGCAGGCGCAACCCATCAATGGTGTCAACGACCGCTTTGCCGTCACCCAGTGCCAGCGCCTCGATCAGCGCGAACACATGCCCCCGCCCCACGGCACCCAGCATCTGGCGCACCGTGGCTTCCTGCAACTGACCATCACCGAATGCAATGGCCTGGTCGGTCAGGCTGAGGGCATCGCGCATGGAGCCGCGCGCGGCACGGGAAAGCAGCCTCAGAGCCAGCGGTTCGGCGGGCACTGCTTCCGCCTGCAACACGGCCACGAGGTGTTCGTACACCGTTTCGGGCGCCATGGGCCGCAGGTTGAACTGCAAACACCGGCTCAGCACCGTTACCGGCACTTTCTGCGGGTCAGTCGTGGCCAGCACAAACTTCAGATAGTCGGGCGGCTCTTCCAGCGTTTTCAACATGGCGTTGAACGCCGTGTTGGTCAGCATGTGCACCTCGTCAATCATGAAGACCTTGAAACGCCCTTGCACAGGCTTGTACACCGCCTGCTCCAGCAGCGCCTGCACCTCGTCCACCCCCCGGTTGCTGGCAGCATCCAGTTCGGTGTAGTCAACAAACCGGCCACTGTCGATGTCGGTGCACGCCGGGCACACGCCACACGGCGTGGCGGTGATGCCGCCCTGCCCGTCTGTGCCCACGCAGTTGAGCGACTTGGCCAAAATGCGCGACACCGTGGTTTTGCCCACGCCACGCGTGCCGGTGAACAGGTAAGCGTGGTGCAAACGCTGGGTGGTCAGCGCGTTGCCCAAAGCGGTGACCACGTGCGACTGCCCCACCATCTCGGCAAAGTTCTTCGGGCGGTACTTGCGGGCCAGGACAACGTAAGACATGGGGCAGGATTCTAGGTGACGCCCCATTCAGGCCACCGACGCACGCCAGGGATGCGCGCCGCGCATGCGGTTCACTGGGCATACGGCCAACCACCCGGTTGTCAACCCCCGGTCGCTTGGCAGCTACAATGCGCGGTGACGGGCCTTCCCGCATGGTGAAGCGGCCAACCGGGTCAGGTGGGGAACCAAGCAGCCCTAACTGTGTAGCCAGTGCCGGGGTCAAGGCTCGTCACCCCCCTTCTCTCGAGCGTCCGAGTTGCGACTTCGGGCCCTCTTCACCTGCAGCACCTGCCTCAGCCAGACTACATGCAGCACCCCATACGCTCCCAGTACGAAGACTTTGTGCGCCATGTGCAGCGCAACGGCGTGTTCAAGGCTGACCGCACGGGCACCGGCACCACCAGCGTGTTCGGCTACCAGATGCGATTCAACCTGAGCGAAGGGTTTCCGCTGGTCACCACCAAAAAGGTGCACCTGAAGTCCATCATCCACGAGCTGCTGTGGTTTCTGACGGGTTCCAGCAACAACAACGATTTGCGCGCGCGCGGCGTGACCATCTGGGATGAATGGGCGCGGGAAGACGGCAGCCTGGGGCCGGTGTACGGCGTGCAGTGGCGCAGCTGGCCCAAGGCCGATGGCACGCACATTGACCAGATTTCCGAAGTCATCAAGACCCTGAAAACCAACCCCGATTCGCGCCGCATCATCGTCAGCGCCTGGAACGTGGCCGAACTGGACCAGATGGCGCTGATGCCCTGCCACGCGTTTTTCCAGTTCTACGTGGCCCCGCCCACCGAGGCGGGCCAGCGCGGCCAACTGAGCTGCCAGCTGTACCAGCGCAGCGCCGACATTTTTCTGGGCGTGCCCTTCAACATTGCCAGCTATGCACTGCTGACGCACATGGTGGCGCAGCAGTGCGACCTGGACGTGGGCGACTTCATCTGGACCGGGGGCGACTGCCACATCTACAGCAACCATGCGGAACAGGTGGCGCTGCAGTTGAGCCGCGAGCCACGGCCCTACCCCACGCTGACCATCAAGCGTCGCCCCGACAGCATCTTTGACTACCAGTTTGAAGACTTCGACGTGACGGGCTACGACCCGCACCCGGCCATCAAAGCCCCCGTGGCGGTCTGAGCACGGCCGGTGCTGACGCGCAAGCAACTGCTGGCCCTGGTGGCCCTCACGCTCATGTGGGGGGTGAACTGGCCTGTGATGAAGCTGTCGCTGCGCGAACTCACGCCGCTGTACTTCCGGGCCATCACCATGACGCTGGGGGCCGCCTGGCTGTTTGTCTATTTCCGCCACAAAGGCATCCGCATGTGGCCAGCGGGCTCGGAGTGGCGCACGGTGGCCACACTGGCAGTGCCCAACATGCTGGGCTGGCACACCATTTCCATTTTCGGGCTCAAGGAACTCAGTTCGGGCAGGGCATCGGTGCTGGGGTTCACCATGCCGGTGTGGACGGTGTTGCTGGGTGCCGCATTTTTCGGCCAGAAGCTCACACCCCGCGTACTGTGGGCTACGGGTGCCGTCAGCCTGGCCATTGCGCTGCTGATGGCCCACGAACTGCAAAACCTGACGGGCCGGCCACTGGGCGTGCTGTGGATGGAGATGGCGGCTATCAGCTGGGCGCTGGGCACACTGATGATGCGCCGCGCCGTGATCACCCTGCCCACCGAGGCACTGGTGGTGTGGATGATGCTGCTGACCTGCGGCTGTGTGTGGGTGCTGGCGTTTGTCTTCGAACCGTTGCCCAACCTGCAATTCAGCGCCGTGATGTGGGTCAGCCTGCTGTACGGTGTGCTCATCAACTACGGGTTTGCGCAGATCATCTGGTTTGGCCTGGCGCGCAACCTGCCCCCCGCCACCAGCGCCATGAGCGTGATGGCCATTCCGCTGATCGGCACCCTCAGCGCCACCTTCATCGTCGGCGAGGTGCCCCACTGGCAAGACTATGCGGCCGTGGCACTGGTGATGAGTGCCATCGCAGCCGTGCTGCTGCCCGCACGCAAAAGCTGACGGTAAACTGCCGCGCCCCGCTGTTCAGCTCTGGCATGCGGCCACCCAAGCACCTCTACCATCCCACGCATGCGCATCAACCTCATTTATGCCCGCGCCCGCAACGGCGTGATCGGATCGAACAACACACTGCCCTGGCATTTGCCGGAAGACCTGGCGCACTTCAAACGCTGCACCCTGGGCTGCCCGGTCATCATGGGCCGCAAAACCTGGGACTCGCTGCCACCCCGCTTCCGCCCGCTGCCTGGCAGGGTGAACGTGGTGCTGACGCGCAACGAAAATTGGCATGAAAATGGTGTTCAGCGCTTTTCTGACATGGAAAGTGCACTAGGCTTTTTGAGAAATTATGATGATGTCTGGGTCATCGGCGGTGCTGAGGTGTACCGGCAGGCCCTGCCGCTGGCGCACAGGGTGGTGGTCACGGAAATCGATGCTGACTACGGCGGTGATGCCTTCGCGCCCGTGCTGGGCCCGGCGTGGGTGGAAGCCGAGCGCACATCGCATTGCAGCGCAACCGGCTTGACATACAGTTTCGCCACTTACCGGAATCAATCGAAAAGGGACATCTGACATGTCAGGACACGGCTTTCACGTGCATGGCCCACACGACCACGAGCTCGAACACGCCCGAACCGGTGGCCATGGCGGGCACCACGAAGAGGATGCAGCATCCAGAAAAATGACCAACCAGATTGCCATGTTCACAGCGATCATCGCGACGGTCGGCGCGCTGTTCGGCTACATGGGCGGTGCCACCCAAGCCAATGCAGGGCTGTTCAAAAACAACGCTGCCCTCAAAAAAACAGAGGCGTCCAACCAGTGGAATTACTTCCAGGCCAAGAGCACGAAGCAGTCACTGGCTGAAATGTCACGCGACCTGGCTGTCAACGCGGAAGAAAAAAGCAAATACCAAAACAAGGTTGACCGCTACGAGAAAGAAAAAGGCGACATCAAAGCGGTTGCCGACAAGCTGGAAGCTGAAGCCAAAGCATGGGATCAACGCTCTGACGAGCAGATACACCAGCACCACCGCTGGGCTCAGGCAACCACCGCGCTTCAGGTGTCCATTGCACTGGCAGCCATTGCGCTGTTGACCCGCAAAAAATGGCTGGAATACGCTATGTTTGTGGCGGGTGGCGCAGGCTTGGCGGTGGGTGTAGCCGCCGCACTTCACATCTGATGCATAGCACCCAAACTTACACCTAAAAGCGTTAAGACCATTTTTTTTTATGAAATTTGCCACGTGGAACGTCAACTCGTTGGCCGTGCGATTGCCACAGGTCTTGGACTGGCTGGCTCAGCAGGCAAGCAACGGTGCCCCTGTCGACATTCTGGCCCTGCAGGAACTGAAGATGACGGACGACAAGTTCCCGGCTGCCGCCTTTGCCGAGGCGGGTTACCAGGCGCAGTGGTTCGGCCAGAAAACCTACAACGGTGTCGCCCTCATCACACGCAGCGCCGCCTCCGAGGTGGTGAAAAACATCCCTGGTTTTGAGGACGACCATGCGCGGGTGATTGCCGGAAGCTTTGCGCTGCCTGAAGCGCCCGCCACATCAGGAGCGACCAGCGCGCGGACCATCCGGGTCATCGGCGCGTACTTTCCCAACGGACAGGCACCGGGCAGCGACAAGTTCGCCTACAAAATGCGCTGGCTGGAGGCTCTGCGAACCTGGGTGCAACAGGAACTGGCGCACCACCCCCACCTGGTGCTGATGGGCGACTACAACATCACGTTCGACGATGCCGACGTGTGGGACCCTGAGGGGATGCGGGAGGCCATCCACTGCACCACGGAAGAACGCCAGCACCTGCAGGCCCTGATCGACCTGGGCCTGCACGACAGCGTTCGACTGTTCCCTCAACCCGACAAAAACTACTCCTGGTGGGATTACCGGGAATTTGCCTTCCGACGCAACCGTGGCTTGCGCATCGACCACATCCTGGTGAGTAGCGCCCTGCGCCCCATGGCCAGCGCCTGTGCAGTGGACAAGCAACCCCGCAAAAACGAGCGCCCCAGCGACCATGCGCCCGTGGTGCTGACGCTGGGCTGAACACGTTCGGCGAAGCCTGCACGACCGCCATTGGGGTTGCCCGAACAGTGGGGCGACCCGCGCCACTCTGGCCAGGGATCCAGCCCCACACCATTTGGCCCTCACCCGCCCCCGCCACCGGGGCATGGCAACTCAATCCAGATTCAGTTCCTGAATCTTGCGCGTGATGGTGTTGCGGCCAATGCCCAGGCGTTGTGCCGCTTCGATCCTGCGTCCCCTGGTGTTGGCCAGCGCCGTGAGGATGAGCTGAGCCTCGAACTTGCGTGTCAGCACATCCCACACATCGTCGCGGCCCGCATCCAGCAGCATTTGGGCCTCGGTCTTCAACCCTTGCAGCCATGCCTGCATGCCGTCAGGCGTTGGCATGTCTGCGCCGGGTGGCAGGGCACCGTTGGGCTGCCCGACCGGCGCTCCCGCGACGGCCACGCCAACGTCAGCGTGCGCAACGGGCTGCATGGGCTGAACCCCGCCAGCGTCCACCGGTGAGGCTGGCGCATGCTCGGTAACCTGCACAGCCGCTGCAGGTACAACGTTTGCACCCACCGCTGCCAACTGTGGCTGCGACAGCACCTCGGGGGGCAGGTCCTTCTCGTCGATGACCTGCGCCGGTGCCATGACCGTAAGCCAGTGGCAAACGTTTTCGAGCTGCCGGACGTTGCCCGGAAAATCGAAGCCAGCCAGTCGCTGGAGGGCGGCATCGGCAATCCGCTTGGGCTCCACGCCCAGTTGCTGGGCACTCTGGGCCAGGAAATGGCGGGTCAACGTGGGGATGTCTTCACGCCGCTCGCGCAGGGCCGGCAAACGCAGACGGATGACATTGAGGCGGTGGAACAAGTCCTCGCGGAACACACCTTCCTTGACGCGTTGCTCCAGGTTCTGGTGGGTGGCGGCAATGACCCGCACGTTGGACTTGACCGCGCTGTGGCCCCCCACGCGGTAAAAGTGGCCATCTGACAGCACACGCAGCAAACGTGTCTGCAAATCGAACGGCATGTCACCGATTTCATCCAGAAACAGGGTGCCGCCCTCTGCCTGCTCGAACCGGCCACGGCGCATGGTTTGCGCACCTGTGAACGCACCGCGCTCATGGCCAAACAGCTCACTCTCGAGCAAATCCTTCGGAATGGCCGCAGTATTGATCGCAACAAACGGCCCATTGGCGCGCGGTGAGTGCTTGTGCAATGCCCGGGCAACCAGCTCTTTGCCCGAACCGGACTCGCCCGTGATCATGACCGTGACGTTGCTCTGGCTCAACCGCCCGATGGCACGGAACACATCCTGCATCGCAGGGGCCTGTCCGAGCATCTCGGGCGCAGCCACCATGCGTTCCTCGGCCACCTCTTCACGCTGGCTTTCTTCCACCGCCCGGCGGATGAGTTCCACCGCCTTGGGCAAATCGAAAGGCTTGGGCAGGTACTCGAACGCCCCGCCCTGAAAGGCCGACACCGCGCTGTCCAGGTCGGAAAACGCGGTCATGATGATCACGGGCAAACCGGGCAGCTTCTTCTTGACCTTGTCCAGCAAGTCCAGCCCGGACCCACCCGGCATGCGGATGTCACTCACCAGCACCTGTGGACCGAGTTCGTCTGGCACGTCGATCAGCGCGGCCAGCACGTCCTGTGGGTTGGAGAAGCTGCGCGTGGGCAGGTTCTCCCGCAGCAGCGCCTTCTCCAGCACAAAGCGGATGGACTGATCGTCATCAACGATCCAGATGGGTTTCATGCGTCAGCTTCCTGTGTGCCAGGGGAACATCCCCTTGCCAAACACCCCTGTTCCTGACCCTGACTGGCAGGGCCTCCGGCTTCAAGGCAGGGGAATCAGAATCTTGAAGTCGGTGCGGCCGGGCTCGCTGTCGCACTCGATCAGGCCATGGTGCTGCTGGACAAACGTCTGCGCCAGTGTCAACCCCAAGCCGGACCCACCCTCGCGCCCTGAGACCAGGGGATAGAAGATGCGGTCCTTGATCGAGTCCGGCACGCCGGGCCCGTTGTCAATGACATGCAATTCCAATGCCAACCTGTAGCGTTGTTTGCCAAACGTCACCTGACGGCTGACGCGGGTGCGGAATGTGATGCACGCATCGCCCTGCGCACGCCGGTCAGCCAGCGCCAATGCCGCGTTGTGTGTGATGTTGAGCACCGCCTGGATGAGCTGTTCGCGGTCACCACGGAACTCGGGCAAAGAGGTGTCGTAGTCACGCACCACCCGCAGGCCCTTGGGAAATTCAGCCAGGATGAGCGACCGCACCCGTTCACACACCTCATGGATGTTCACGTCGCCGACCAGATGCGGCCGCCGATGGGGTGCCAGCAAACGGTCCACCAGCGATTGCAAGCGGTCTGCTTCGTGAACGATGACCTGCGTGTACTCGATCAGTTCACGCGATGTCAGCTCCATCTGCAACAGTTGCGCGGCCCCGCGAATGCCCCCCAACGGGTTCTTGATTTCGTGGGCCAGGTTGCGGATGAGCTCCTTGTTGGCCTGCGCCTGACCAATGAGGCGCTCTTCCCTGTCCTGCCGGGACTGCTGTTCAAGCGGCAACAACTCCACCACGACTTCGCTGGGGACTTCCGTCTGCGCCACCACGACATGCACCGGCAAAGGGTCGCGGTGCTGCGACTTCAACCAAGCGTCGTAGCGCAGCGCGGCAAATTCGTTGTCCTGCGCCCCGGCCAGAGCGTTCAGCAACTGAGAAGGATTGGCAAAAAAATCAGACAGGTTGCCACCCGTCACGCTGCGCCGCGACAAGCCCAGTGCGTCTTCGAGCGCAGCGTTGACAAACAACACACGCCCTTCGGCATTGACGACCGCCACCAGCGTGGCCAACAGATCGAGGGCCTGAAACTTGGATGGCGATACCGCCGCAGCAACCGGTGCAGGCATGGCTGACCTGCTCAACGGTTGTGCACGGCAGCCGATGCATTGGCTGCACCGGCACCACCCACCCGCTGCAGCTCGCGGCGTATACCGGTGATGTCTGCTTCAACACGTGCGATGTTGGCCTTCATGTCGGCCACGCGCTCCTGGTAACGGGCAACGTTGCGCAGTTCGTCGGTTTTCTTCTCCGGCTGTCCGTTGTTGTACTCGCGCTGCAAGTCGGCCAGTCGCGCTTCGGCACGGCGCAGTTCCGCCTCCAGAATGGCGCGGGCATCACTGTCACGCGCTTTCTGCTGTGCCGGATCCACCCGAGGCTGATCGCCGGACGCCACTGCGGGTGAGCCACCCCGGTTGCCCCCCGACGAAGAGGGTTTGGTGGCTGGCACGATGGTGATGTTGCCGCCATCGATCGGCTTGCAATCCCGCTTCTGGGCTGGCGATGGGTTGTTGGTGTACTCGTTGCCACAACGAAAGATACGGTCTTGCGCCTGGGCGGCCGGCACAACGGCGCACCCAAGCACAGCACACATAGTCAGGAAAAGAGGCCGAATCAGGTGTGGGCGCAGGTACATCGGACAACGAAAGGAATGATCAATCAGACGATGAACGGGCTTCAGGGCATCTGCCTGGAAACCGTTGAGTCTGCAGTATCGCGTAAAAGTGCCCGACACCATGCGGCCAAGCCTTTCATTGTTTGCACAAAGTAAAAAAGGACGGCTCGCGCCGTCCTTTTGTCACCGATCCGCAGGGCAGATCAGAGGCTGTAGTACATGTCGTATTCGACAGGCGACACTTCCACGCGGCTGCGGGTGACTTCCTGCATCTTGAGTTCGATGTAAGAGTCGATCCATGCGTCGGTGAACACGCCACCTTCGGTCAAGAACGCGCGGTCTTTGTCCAGGCATTCCAGCGCCTGGTCGAGGCTGGAGCACACGGTGGGGACCAGCTTGTCTTCCTCTGGGGGCAGGTGATACAGGTCTTTGCTGGCGGCTTCACCGGGGTGAATCTTGTTGCGCACGCCGTCCAGACCGGCCATCAGCAATGCGGCAAAGCCCAGGTAAGGGTTGCACAGTGGATCGGGGAAGCGGGCTTCCACACGACGTGCCTTGTCAGACGCCACATTGGGAATACGGATGGACGCAGAGCGGTTCTTGGCAGAGTATGCCAGCTTGACCGGCGCCTCGAAGTGCGGCACCAGACGCTTGTAGCTGTTGGTACCGGGGTTGGTGATGGCGTTCAGCGCACGGGCATGCTTGATGATGCCGCCGATGTAATACAGCGCGAAGTCAGACAGACCGGCATAACCGTTGCCTGCGAACAGGTTCTTGCCATCTTTCCAGACGGACTGGTGGACGTGCATGCCGGAGCCGTTGTCGCCAGCGTAGGGCTTGGGCATGAATGTCACGGTCTTGCCGTAGGCGTTGGCCACGTTCTGGATCACGTACTTCTGCAGCAGCGTCCAGTCGGCACGCTCGACCAGGGTCGAGAACTTGGTGCCGATTTCGCACTGGCCAGCACCGGCCACTTCATGATGATGCACTTCGACGGGGATGCCCACAGCTTCGAGCACCAGGCTCATTTCGCTGCGCATGTCCTGTGTGCTGTCCACGGGTGGCACGGGGAAATAGCCACCTTTGACACGGGGACGGTGACCACGGTTGCCGCCTTCAAGCTTGGAACCACTGTTCCATGGGCCTTCGTATTCGTCGATGGCGTAGAACGTGTTGTTGGGTTCTGTGCTCCAGCGCACTTCGTCGAAGATGAAGAATTCTGGCTCTGGACCGAAGAACGCCGTGTCGCCCAGACCGGTGGACTTCAGGTACATCTCGGCGCGCTTGGCAATCGAACGTGGGTCACGCTCGTAGGCTTTGCCGTCTGTGGGTTCGATCACGTCACACACCAGCACCAGTGTGGTTTCTTCAAAGAAAGGGTCGATGAATGCGGTGGATGCTTCGGGCATCAGCAGCATGTCGGACGCTTCGATACCCTTCCAGCCAGCGATGGACGAGCCGTCGAAAGCCTGGCCGTCGTCGAACTTGCTTTCGTCGAACTGGGACACCGGAATGGTGATGTGCTGCCACTTGCCACGGGTATCGGTGAAACGGAAGTCAACAAACTTGACTTCGTTGTCTTTCACGAGTTGCATCACGTCTGCGACGGTCTTGGCCATCAAAATTCTCCTAGAAGGGTACTTACGGGTTGAAAACGAGGTTGGTGGGATCAAAGCAGCTTCTGTGCCAACCCAATACGGATGCTGCAACGATGTGCGAAGTATGCCTCACCCCGGTGCGGGGCTTCACCACGAACGGCGCATGCTCTCGCCCCACACGGAATACACCAAAACAGTGCACGCACCACACAACGCACCAAAATAAGGCAATCAGTTGCGCACCAATTCGGGGCCAAGCTGCATGGCCATGCCCAACAGCCCGGCCTTCAACTGCGCATAGGCCGCCGGCACGCGTTCAGAGGGGCCTTTGACGCCCAGATCGATGTGCTTGCCATGCTCGGGATGGTCCACACTGGGGAGGCTGAACACTTTCACGCCGGGATGATCGGCCTCAATCTGCACCATCAAAGGGGTCAGTGTGGCCTCCAGTGCACCATAGACGATCACCGAGTGCTCGGCCCAGGCACCCACTTTGAACCAACGGCTGTAGGTGCGGTCCAGCACACTCGCCACCATGGGCCATGCCATGACCGGAAAGCCGGGCACAAAATGCACCGTGCCCCCCTGCCGCCCCACACAACTGAAGCCGGGAATGCGGTTGTAGGGGTTGGAAATGATGCTGGCCTGCGCCGGAAACTCGCCCATCTGCAATCGCCGCAGGCTGTCCGGGTGATGCGGGTCCCAGGCCACACCCTGTTGCTGTGCCATCTCGATCATGCGCTCGGTGATCAGCGCTTTGGCCTGTGGATGCAGCACCAGCGGCTGCCCCAGTGCGGCAGCAGCACATTGGCGGGTGTGGTCATCGGGCGTGGCACCGATGCCGCCAAACGAGAACACCACATCACTGGCGTCGAACGCATCGGCCAGCAAACGGGTGATGCGCGCAGGGTCGTCACCGACACAGGTCGCCCACGACAGCGAAAGGCCGCGCTCGCCAAGCAACTCGATGAGTTTGGTCAGATGCCTGTCGGTGCGGCGACCCGAGAGAATCTCGTCCCCGATGATCAGTGCACCGAAGACGGGAGGCATGTCAGGCGTCATGTTCGGTTGGGTTCATGGTTGGACACAGCTGCGGGCAAGGCAGCCTGCGATGGCAACACAGGCGTGGGCTCTCCGATGTCCGTGACCGCATCGGGTGTCGCAGGCGCGGGAGCAGCCCAATCTCGCGCCCGGGCGAGCGCCAGGGCATCGGCCTCCCGCAACTTGCCCAGCGCCGCCAGCCCGAAGTGGGCAAACCAGAGCGACGAGAACGCAAACACCAGCGCATACACCCAAATGGCCAACGGAATGAGCAAAGGTGCCATGGCAATGAACATGGCGCCCGATGCCCACAACACGCTGGGCAATGCCCCCAGGTAGCCTGTGATGATGCCCAGCACCAGAAACTGGTGACGGTATTGGGCAAACAATGCCTTGCGCTCATCGGCACTGGCGTGCGCTGCCAGCACATCGAAGGCAAACACGCGGTAGGTCAACCACCCCCATATCAGCGGTGGCAACACCATGATCAGGGGCGGAATCAGCCACAGTGGCAACGATGCCACCATGGCCAGCAAAGCCATGCTGGTGGACAGCAGGGACCACAGCAAGGCAACGACCCAGGAGGCACCGTGCTTCTTTTCCAACTTGGGAAACCGACGCTGGGCCACCAGATCGACCATGGCAGGCGTCATCATCAGCGCGACCAGCAGCAACGCGATGATCACGATGACAGGGGTGGCGATGAACAACACCATCAGCGGCCCGATGACGCCGCGCAGCGCAGCCAGCCCGACCGAGTCGAGCCAGCCCAACGCCACCGACAGCAATGCATTGGACTCCAACCAGGCCGTGACAGCAGCCACAGCGGGTTCCCAATACCAATAGCCAGCCGCAAAAGCCAGCGCCACCATGATGCCCAACGGCAGCAGCGACAGGAGGATGACACGCGGGTGCAGGCAGTACAGGGCCGCGCGCCAGAAAGAGTCAAAAATCAAACCCATGCGGGCAGCTTAACCCAAGCCTGCGCAATTGACCAAATTCACCCCGTCACCGGCTACCGCCCCCCTGCAAACCGGCCACCTCATCCGGCGTCAACCACCGCCAAGCCCTCTCGGGCAATTCTGTATTGAGTTCAATGCTACCAATACGAGACCGGTGCAAGCGCTCCACCCGGTTGCCGACCGCGGCCAGCATGCGCTTGACCTGGTGGTATTTACCCTCGGTCAAGGTCATTTGCAAATGACAGGGCCCAGCCAACACCGCCTTCGCGGCTCTGACCGCCACCGGACTGTCGTCCAACACCACCCCAGCCAGCAACCTGGCCACCTGCTGTTCGTCGATGGGGTGTTTGGTGGTGACCTCATAAACCTTGGGCACATGGTGTCGCGGTGAACTCATGCGGTGGATGAACTTGCCATCGTCACTGAGCAACAACAAGCCAGTGGTGTCCTGATCGAGTCGCCCGACCGCCTGCACGCCGGCCGCCGCCCCACCCCCTCGCATGCGAAGCGGCCCCGGCAGCAAGGTGTAGATACTGGGGTACATACCGGGCTTTTGCGAACATTCATAGCCTGCAGGCTTGTGCAACATCAGGTAGGCACGCTCGCGAAAAGGCCACGCGCCACCCTGGACCACAAATGTCAGCCCGTCGGTATCGAACTCGGCATGGGTATCCGATTGGGTAACACCACCGACAGTGACGAACCCCTGTTGAATCAGCCCCGCGCACACCCGCCGAGTGCCGAAGCCCTGTGAAAACAGAATATCTTGCAAATACATATCAGGTCAGTGCCGGGTTGATGTAACAGCCTTTGCCGTCACGCTGAGGCTTCCGCCGGGGTCGCAGGACTGGTGGCCTTGAACAGATGCGCCCGGTAGTGGGCCAACTCATCGATGGACTCGTGCACGTCTGCCAGCGCTGTGTGCCGCTGGTGCTTCTTGAATGCCTTGAACACAGTGGGGTCCCAGCGTCGGGACAGCTCTTTGAGCGTGCTGACATCCAGGCATCGGTAGTGCAGAAACGCCTCCAGCCTGGGCATGTAGCGCACGAGGAATCGCCTGTCCTGGTGCACGGTGTTGCCACACAAAGGAGACGTGTTTTTCGGCACAAACTGAGACACAAAGGCAAGCAATTCGGCCTCGGCATCGGACTCCGTGCGCGTGCTGGCCTTGACCTTGTCGATCAGTCCGCTTTTGCCGTGTGTGCCTTTGTTCCAGGCATCCATGCCGTCAAGCACGGCATCGTCCTGGTGGATGACCAGCACAGGCCCCTCGGCACGTGGGGTCAGATCAGGGCTGGTGACCACGACGGCAATTTCCAAAATCCGGTCAGTTTCGGGGTTGAGGCCACTCATTTCACAGTCTATCCAGACCAGATTCATGTCGTGTCGGTGCAAACCGGACGGATGCACCGGATAGGGTTCATGTGTGTGGCGCGGGGCAATGGGGCGTTTGGAGCTCATGCCCCATTTTCGCTGCAAACACCCTGGACGTCGGCCGGTCTGTCCGGGCTGGTTAGACTCTGCGCATGCATGTTTCACCTCAAACCGTGGCGCTGATTTTCGTATGCCTGCTCGCCACCACCACCCTTTTGCGCCTGTGGTTGGCCAGCAGACAGATCCGACACGTGGCCCGTCACCGCTCCCAAGTCCCCGCCGTCTACGCTGCCACCATCGACACGGCAGCCCATCAGAAGGCGGCCGACTACACGATCGCAAAAACCCGCTTCAGCATCGTCGAAATCGGATGGCAAGCAGCCATCTTGCTCGGGTGGACCATGCTGGGTGGGCTGGAAGCACTCAACTCACTGCTGCTGGACACCATGAGCCCGGGTTTGCCACAACAGATCCTGCTCATCATGAGCTTTGTGCTGGTGGGCAGCGTGTTGGAGTTGCCACTCTCGTGGTACCTGACTTTCCGACTGGAAGAAAAATTCGGCTTCAACCGCACCACATTCCGCATGTGGGTCACCGATGGGCTCAAAGGCGCGGCGGTGGGGGTTGTCGTGGGGACACCTGTTCTGGCTGCAGTGCTGTGGCTGATGATGTCAGCCGGTTCCCTCTGGTGGCTTTGGGCCTGGTGCGTCTTCATGGGCTTCAATTTGCTGCTGATGGTGATTTACCCGACCTGGATTGCACCGCTTTTCAACACATTCAAACCCCTCGCTGACGAAGCGCTGGCTGCGCGCGTGCAAGCGTTGATGACACGCTGCGGATTCAGGTCGAAGGGCTTTTTTGTGATGGATGGCAGCCGCCGCAGTGCACATGCCAATGCCTACTTCACAGGTTTCGGCTCCGCCAAACGCGTTGTGTTCTACGACACCCTGCTCCATCAGCTGAGCGGATCGGAAGTCGAAGCGGTGTTGGCGCATGAGTTGGGCCATTTCCACCATCGCCACATCGCAAAACGGGTACTGCTGATGGCCGCCACAAGCCTCCTGGGGCTCGCTGTGCTGGGTTGGTTGTCCAATCAGGTGTGGTTCTACACAGGCCTGGGTGTCGAGCCTCGTCTGACCGGCGGCAACGAGGCGCTTGCACTGCTGCTGTTTCTGATGGTAACGCCGCTGATCACTTTTTTTGTTTCCCCGTGGGGTGCATCGAGTTCGCGGCGACACGAGTTTGAGGCGGATGCCTATGCAGCCCGACAAGCCAATGGAGCGGACCTGGCGGGCGCATTGCTGAAGCTGTATCGCGACAACGCATCGACCCTGACCCCCGACCCCTGGTACGTGTGGTTCTATTACTCGCACCCACCGGCTGCGGACAGACTGTCCAGACTTGAAACCGCAGGCGCAGCTTCATGAACGGCCCCCCCAACCTGATGCCCGGCCGTGTGGTGGCTGCGTACGGTCGGCATGTGGTGGTCGAGTCGCCTGACGGCACGCGCCGCATCTGTCACCCTCGCGGAAAGAAAAACACTGCACTTGTGGGCGACAAGGTGCTGTGGTGCCCGTCGGCCAACGAGGGGACGATCGAAAAAATTGAACCACGGCACAACCTGTTTTACCGCCAGGACGACGTCCGCACCAAATCGTTTGCGGCCAACCTGGATCAGGTACTGATTTTGCTGGCGGCCGAACCCGAGTTCTCGGAACGGCAATTGGCCCGGGCGCTGATCGCTGCCGAGGCGGCAGGTATCCAGCCCCTGATCGGCTTGAACAAAAGCGACCTGGCCACGCCCTTCAGCCGAGCCTGGCAGCGGCTGGCACCATACCGTGACATGGGCTACACGGTGTTGCGTTTGTGCCTGAACCCCAAGAGTGACCCAACACCGCCGGAGGCAGACAGCAACCCCGACACTTGGGCTACCCTGTCTGACCACCTCGATGGCAAGCTGACGCTCGTGCTCGGCCCCTCCGGGGTCGGCAAGAGCACATTGATCAACCGTTGTGTGCCCGATGCATTTGCGCTGACAAACGAAGTTTCAAAAGCTCTCAACTCCGGCAAGCACACCACCACGAGCACACTCTGGTACTGGGTGGGCGAAGACAGACGCAGCGCCCTGATCGATTCACCAGGTTTTCAGGAGTTCGGCCTCAAGCACATCGAAGCCACTCAACTCGCTGCCCTGATGCCGGACATCAGGCGGCACCTCGGCCATTGCAAGTTTTACAACTGCACGCACTTGCACGAACCGGGTTGCGGCATCATTTCAAGCATAAATAACAGCGATAGCGCTTATAAAATAAACGAAAATCGCTACAAAATTTACTGCGAACTGTTCGAAGAATTGTCCCAAACGCGCCACTGGTGACAGCACCGTGCGTGCATGGCACGGGCTTTCATCAGCCCATGCTGTGCACGAAGCCATCCAGAGAGGCCTCACGCTCCAGGCATGCCGTTGCCCGAAACGTTCAGCCGACCGAATGTGCGAGGGTCAACAGCGCCAGCAGCAACATCCACAACACCACGCTGCGCCAGACCAGGCCCACCAGACTGGCCAGATGGGCCGGCTCGGGCGCACGTGCAGTCGTCGCGCCCTCGGGCGGGTTGTCGCCAGGCAGGCTGAGGTTGAGTGCACCGGCCGCGGACACCAGCACGATGGCATCGTTCGGATCTTTGGCGGACGGCGTCAGCGTGCGCCAGTTGGCGATGGCCTCTTCAAAGTTGCCCACGATCGCAAACGCAATGGCCGACGCGCGCGCGGGCACATGGTTGATGACACGCCAGGCCGATGCCGCCAAGCTGCACACGCTTTCACTGGGCATCCACTCGCCGGGAGCATCCTGACGGTTGCACCGGGCCGCATTGCTGCTTGCAAAATAATCAGCGAGGCGGAACAACACGGCTCCTGCCGGGCCCAGCCCGAGCACCCAGAACACCATGAAGCAGACCAATACCCCCAACACGTGCCGATGGACTGCCAAAACAGAATGGTCAATGATCTGGCGAAGCAAATCGCCGGGCGCAATGGCCTGCACCGGCACCCGCCGCCAGTCAGCCAACGACTGGCGAACGGCATCGTCGTCGCCACGCTCCAGCGCTCCCCGGACTTCTGTGAAATGATGGCTGAACTGGCGGAAACCCAAGGTCACGTACAGCATGGCGACAGACCAGACAAACGTCAGCACCACGCTGTAAGACCACAACAGCAAATGAACGCCGGCGGCCACCAGCGTTGGCAACACGACCGCTGCACTCCAAACCAGCACACCGTGGTGAGGCTGACCGGCATCCAGACTCTTTTTGACCCAACGCACCCATCCCCGCATCGTGGCGTGGATCCAGTTGCCATCGGTCAACGGACGGGCTTGCTCAAGCAGAAGGGCAAATAAAACAGCCAGAAAACTCATGCAGTGATGATAGCGTCCAACTGCATGCGACGAGCCTCAACACACTTTTTTACGCCTGAAGAAAGGCATACAGGTTGCGCAGCATGCCAGCCGTGGCACCCCAGATGAAGCGTTCCGTGTGCCGGTCGGGATAAGGCATGGAGTACCACTCTCGTTCGACCCCCTCGAAAACCACGCGATGCAATCGGTGGTGGGCAGGATTCATCAGGAAAGCCAGCGGCACCTCAAACACATCATCCACTTCGGCCGTGTTAGGCACCCATTGCACATCAGGGCGCAACAAGCCCACCACGGGCGTGACCGTGAAGGCCGTACCTGTGATGTAAACCGGCAAACACCCCAGTACATCGACCGAATCAGGCGCAATGCCCACTTCCTCATGGGTTTCCCGCAAGGCGGCCGCCACGTGCGACGCATCGCTCCCGTCCACCTTCCCCCCGGGCAACGCAATCTGCCCGGAATGGGTGTTCAGGTGGCGGCCCCTTTGCGTGAGCAGCAAAGTCGGTTCCGGACGCTGGACGATCGCCATCAGCACAGCAGCCTCTGCGGGCGCTCGGGTACCAAAAGACCTTTCCTGGCGCAACTCAGGCTGCCATGCAGGTGGATCGGCAAAACGCGCCCGCAATGCCCCCGGACTGAGCACCGAAGTGGGCACGGCAGGCAAATGTCCATCCTGTCGGACGACCGGCACGCGGCGCGGATCAAAGAGACTCATGCATGTCACCTGGCAAAAAAAAACCGCTCTGGCGAGCGGCTTCTTTTGGCGTGGCCGGGTTATGCACCCAACTTTTCCTTGATACGTGCAGACTTGCCGCTGCGATCGCGCAGATAGTACAACTTGGCACGGCGGACATCGCCACGGCGCTTGACTTCGATCTTGGCAATCAAAGGGCTGTACAGCGGGAATGTACGCTCGACACCTTCACCGTTCGAAACTTTGCGGACGATGAAGCTGCTGTTCAGGCCACGGTTGCGACGGGCAATCACCACGCCTTCGTATGCCTGCACACGCTTGCGTGTACCTTCAATCACGTTCACGCTCACGATGACAGTGTCACCAGGGGCAAACGATGGAATGTCTTTATTCAGACGAGCAATTTCTTCTTGCTCAAGAGTTTGGATGAGGTTCATGATTTCCAGTCAAGGATCTTGATCACGCTACACAAAAGGCCTTTGAGAGAGCTTGCGAAGGACACAAACAATCATTTCGGGCGGCTGACCAGAGGATCCGGAACCGCGAATTATAGCCTGAACCACAAGCCCATTCCATGAATACCCAGTCCATGAATTGTGACACCAGGCTTCGCAACCGATCCATCCAACCCATTCGAAGACCAGTCACATCAGACCGCAGCTACAGCGACAGACGAGCCGACGAAACGGACACAATCACCTGCAGCAGTAAACCTGCATCAACGGCGACCCGCAGGCTCGTCAGGCGCACTTTGCGCTGGACAGGTGGGCCGCAGCCGCCAACCCAGCCCAACGCCCCGTTGCCAGACAAGCCGTGAGCAGGTAACCGCCCGTGGGTGCCTCCCAATCGAGCATTTCGCCGGCACAGAACACATTGGCAAAGGGCATGACTGCCCCAGACGAAGACAGCTCACTCATGCGGACACCGCCAGCTGTGCTGATGGCCTCGGCCACAGGCCGAGGCGCGCCCAAACGGAGTTGCAAGCCTTTGATCGCACGAGCCAGTTGCGTGGGTTGACGCATACCCTCCGGCCCCAGTTGCTCATGGATCAAGGCAGTCTTGACGCCGTCCAAGCCCAGGCGACTTTTGAGGTGACTGCTCAACGACCGTGAACCGCGCGGTGCCTCCACCGCCTCGCACACGCGCTCCCAGCTCCAATCGGGCAGAAGATCAATTTCCAGCGTTGCAAAACCTGCCGCTTTGATCTGTTCCCGCAGGCAAGCCGATGCCGCGTACACCACACTGCCTTCGACACCGGTTTGTGTGACCACAAACTCACCACGCCTTTGAAACAAAACCTGCGCTTCGTCAACGTGTGTATCCCCGCCTTCTGGCTGACCTGGCAGCGTGGCAAGCGCGGGCACCTTGATCGAAACCGACTTGAGCGGACTGCCAGCAAACCGGCTGGCGAAGAAAGGCGTCCACCCCCCTGCCACATCAAACCCACAGTTGCTGGGTTGCAGCGGCGCAACGCTCACACCCGCTTCGGCCAACAACGGCACCCATGAGCCGTCAGAACCCAGTTGAGGCCAACTGGCTCCCCCCAGAGCCAACACGGTGGCAGAAGCCTGCACAACCAGGCTCCCCCCCGCATCCAACTGAAAAACCAGACGCCCAGCCTCCCAACCCACCCAACGGTGACGCTGGTGAAACGTGACAGGCACCCTGCCACCAGACGGATCTCGCAGGGTGCGCAACCAGGCGCGCAAAAGCGGCGCTGCCTTCATGTCAACGGGGAACACACGACCGGACGTCCCCACAAACGTTTCGATGCCCAATGATGCCGCCCAAGCCCTCACCGCACCATTGTCAAATGCCGCCAGCACAGGCCTGAGCACCTGTTGCGCGTTCCCGTAGCGCTGAATGAAGGTTTCGAAGGGTTCAGAATGCGTGAGATTCATGCCACCCTTACCCGCCAGCAGAAATTTGCGTCCGACGGAGGGCATTCGGTCGAACACGTGGACCCCCCAGCCTTGCGCAGACAGCACATCTGCAGCCATCAAACCGGCCGGACCACCGCCCACAACAGCCACGTCGCAGACCAGACCCAAGGTGTCTCCGGTCAAAGCCTCACCAGCCACCGACAATTCCCCTACCCGCATGAATTCAGCCTCTCCGCAACCACTGTTCGAAACGCCGCTCAGGCGCAGCAGGCCACACCAGAACGTGGCGAACATCTTTCTGTCACAATTTGCCGCCACACAATTGACCGTGCGCCTGCGCACACACAACGCTCAACAGGACTTGATATGGCCAGCGACCTGATCAAACACGTTTCCGATGCCACCTTCAACGCAGAAGTCATCCAATCGACCACCCCGGTCCTGATCGACTACTGGGCTGAGTGGTGCGGCCCTTGCAAGATGATCGCCCCGATTCTCGACGAAGTCGCAACTTCGTACGCCGGTCGCCTGACGGTGGCCAAAATGAATGTGGACGAAAACCGCTCAGTGCCAGCTCAATATGGCATCCGCGGCATCCCCACGCTGATGGTGTTCAAAGACGGCCAATTGGCTGCCACGAAAGTGGGCGCACTGAGCAAAGCACAACTGACCGCCTTCATCGACCAGCAACTGGGTTGATCGTCAGCGCCTCGGCACGGTAGCAACTCGCCTCGGGTCGCTACCGACTGCAACATCAGGCCTGACCGTTCCGGCCACCAACAGCGTGAATGGCGTGAACTTCCAAACACTATAATCCGCCAGCGCCAACCCAACAGTCGCGCAACACAGCAGCCCGAAGGCAAGACCTCACAGCGGCTGCAACTCCCGCCCAACCTCCGGGCAATTCCCCATTTTTCACCAGGCTCCGCTCAGGGGTTGACATGCACCTTTCCGAACTCAAAGCTTTACACGTGTCCGAAGTCTTCAAGCAAGCCGAGGCGCTTGAAATCGAAAACACGGGCCGGATGCGCAAACAGGAGTTGATGTTTGCCATCATCAAGAAGCGTGCACGTGCGGGCGAGCAGGTGTTTGCCGACGGCGTCCTGGAAGTGCTGCCGGACGGCTTTGGTTTCCTGCGCGCACCGGATACCAGCTACAACGCATCGACGGACGACATCTATATTTCACCCAGCCAGATCAGGCGTTTCAACCTGCACACCGGCGACATGATCGAAGGCGAAGTGCGCACGCCCAAAGATGGCGAACGCTACTTTGCCCTGACCAAACTCGACAAGATCAATGGCTTGCCCCCCGAGGACAACAAGCACAAGATCATGTTCGAGAACCTGACCCCGCTGTTCCCCAAAGAGCAAATGAAACTCGAACGGGACATGAAGGGCGACGAAAACATCACCGGCCGGGTCATCGACATCATTGCGCCCATCGGCAAAGGCCAGCGCGCGCTGATCGTCGCACCACCCAAAAGCGGCAAAACCGTGATGATGCAGCACATCTGTCACGCCATCACCACCAACCACCCGGAAGTCGAGTTGATGGTGTTGCTGGTTGACGAACGCCCTGAAGAAGTGACCGAAATGCAGCGCACAGTTCGCGGCGAGGTGATTGCCTCGACGTTTGACGAACCCGCTGCCCGCCATGTGCACGTGGCCGAGATGGTGATCGAGCGCGCCAAACGCCTGGTCGAACTGAAAAAAGACGTGGTGATCCTGCTGGACTCGATCACCCGCCTGGCCCGCGCCTACAACAACGTTTTGCCGTCTTCCGGCAAAGTTTTGACAGGTGGTGTCGATGCCAATGCCTTGCAAAGGCCCAAGCGTTTCTTCGGTGCTGCACGAAAGATCGAAGAAGGCGGCTCATTGACCATCATCGCGACTGCGCTGGTCGACACCGGCAGCCGGATGGACGAGGTGATCTTTGAAGAATTCAAGGGCACAGGCAACTGTGAAATCCACCTCGATCGGCGTTTGTACGAAAAACGCGTGTTCCCGTCGATCCAGCTCAACCGAAGCGGCACGCGCCGGGAAGAACTGCTGCTTCAACCTGAAATTCTGCAAAAAACGCGAATTCTGCGACAGTTCATGTACAACATGGATGAAATCGAGGCCATGGAAATGGTGCTCAAGAGCATGAAATCGACCAAGAACAACTCCGAGTTCTTCGAAATGATGCGCCGTGGCGGATGATCTCCATCCAATGCCATTCCAATCGCCGACGTCGTTGATGAGGACGCAACGCTGAAACGTGCGATAATTTCGGGTTGCCGAAATGGTCAACGCCATGACAGCAATTCACCCAACCGGTCACACGGCCCATTTCTGCGACAAGTGTCCGCTTTTTTTCTGGCGCAAGGCTGTCGCAACTGAACTTAGGATATGAAATGAAAGAAGGCATTCACCCCAACTACCGAGAAGTGTGCTTCTTGGACCTGTCTAACGGCTTCAAATTCGTGACACGCTCGTGCGCGAACACCAAAGAAACCATCAAACTGGATGATGGCCGCGAGTTGCCACTGTTCAAGCTCGATACGTCCAGCGAATCGCACCCCTTCTACACGGGCACGCAGAAAAGTGTCGACACCATGGGTGGTCGTGTCGAGAAGTTCCGCAACCGCTTCGCTCGCACAGCCAAGTGATTGCGCAGCCCTGAAACCGGGGCTGAATCAGCAAAAAAGCCGACAGCCGTCGGCTTTTTTTTGGCTGTGTGAAAACACCTGCCCCCAAGGGGTGGCAAAGTGTTTCCCCCTCCTGAACAAACGACCACACCGTGATCCGACCCACACCAGCCATCGTCACGCAAGCTGGGGCCAGGCGGCTGCCCAGATGGGCCTTGCTGGGTCTCTGCCTGGCTTACATCCTGCCCGGCTTTGTCGGCCGAGAGCCCTGGAAAACTGCTGACGTCGCGGCGTACGGCATCATGCGTTGGATGGCAAACGGGGAGATTGACTGGTGGCAGCCACTGATTCCTGGACAACTTGGCAGCATGGCGGGCCAACTGCCCCATTGGTTGGGTGCCCTGCTGATGATGGCATGGCCCGCTCAGGCCGACTGGCTGCACCGATTGCCGTCCATGCTCGCATTGGCCTGTACGCTGTACTTTACGTGGCACGCCGTGTTTCGGTTTGCACTGCTGGGGCCCGCCCAACCCGTGACGTTCGCTTTCGGCGGGCAGGCGCAACCTGTTGATTACGCGCGCGCGCTGGCCGACAGCGGACTGCTCGCACTCATGGCTTGCCTGGGCCTTGCCCAACTGGCTCACGAGGCCACCCCCGATGTCTTTCTGACAACTGGCATCAGCGCAGTGTTGTATGCATCCGCCAGGCTGGCGCACGGCGACAGGGTATCCACCTCCACCACGTTGGCCTGCTGGGTCGGCGGCCTGCTGGTCTTGGGCCTGTCTGGCATGCCAAGGCTGACCCTGGTTGTGGCAACCGCCGTTCCAGCGTGGCTTGCCTGGGACAACCTTGCCAGATCGCCACGCGGAAATGCCGAAGTGAACAGCCAGGCCGACTCAGTCACGCCGCACCTGCTGCCACAGGTGGCCGGACTGGCCGCACTGTCCGTTTCTGCCATACTCTGGTGGACGGCCCCCTGGACTGCGCCCGAGAGTCAAGGGGGATTCACCACACTCCAACCCGGCTCGTTCCTGAAAATGCTGGTGTGGTTCACCTGGCCTGTTTGGCCGCTCGCCGCCTGGACATGCTGGCGCTGGAAGCACCTCATCCGACAGGCGCACATCGCCTTACCGCTGATCTTCATCACCTTGATTGCGCTGTCCAGCGCGGTGGCAGGCGGTTCAGACCGCGTCATGATGCTGGCCTTGCCCGCCCTTGCCGTGCTGGCGGCTTTTGCGCTGCCAACGCTGACACGCCACGTCAGCGCCCTGATCGACTGGTTTTCGGTGCTGTTTTTCAGCTTCTGCGCGACGGTTGTCTGGGTGATCTGGATCGCCATGCTGACGGGTACACCTGCCAAACCGGCCGCCAACGTTGCCAGACTGGCACCCGGGTTTGAGGCGAGCTTTGATGGTTGGGCGTTTGCCGTCGCTTTGGCCGCCAGCTTGGGTTGGTTGGGGGTAGTGACCTGGCGCGTCACACGGCACCCGCCAGCCATCTGGAAAAGCATGGTGTTGCCTGCAACGGGGGTCACGCTGTGCTGGCTGCTGCTGATGACACTCTGGTTGCCCCTGCTCGACCATGGCCGCAGCTACGGCCCATTGGCCAAACGCCTGGCGAAGCAACTGCCACCTGAGTCATGCGTGGCCACGCTGGGGTTGAACACGGCGCAACTGGCAGGTCTGGCCCATCAGGGCGGCATCACGCTGGACCGAAAGCCACAGGGTGAAAGCCCTTGCCTGCACCTGGTCGCATCGCCAATGCACCCCGATGTCTCGCGATTGCCTCAGGAAGGTTGGCAGCTCACGGCCCGCTTCAACCGCCTGACCGACAACAAGGAAAGTCTGCTGCTGTATCGCCGTGCACCAGCGGCACAACCCCTTGCAGACGTCCTCGTCAGTGAAGATGTGAACTGAGCCGGCGCACCCGGTCCCCGGGGAAATGCAGCTCGAAAACGGAACCCTTTCCAAGCGTGCTGCTGATGTTGACCTGTCCCCCGTGGCGCTGGATCACATGCTTCACGATGGCCAGCCCCAAACCCGTGCCACCGGTTTCACGCGAGCGGCTGCGGTCAACCCTGTAAAAACGCTCGGTCAGGCGGGGCAAATGCTCGGCCGCAATGCCAGGTCCCGTGTCGGACACCCACAGGCTGGCATCACCATCGGGCAGCACGCGGAACCCGACACTGATCTCTCCACCGGCCGGGGTGTAGCGAACGGCATTGCTCATCAGGTTGCCCAACGCACTGGTCAGCTCTTCAGGACTGCCCGCCAAATGGGCATCCTGCGAAATGTCTACAGAAAACCGGTGACTGCCGCCCGCCAGTACTTCCGACAAGCCCTGGGCATCCGACGCACATTTTTCGATCAACTGGCTCGCCAGCACCGTGCCTTGACGGTTGGGTGTGGGACTGCCTTCCAGTTTGGACAGCGTCAGCAGGTCGCTCACCAATGACTGCATGCGTTCAGCCTGCTGGGCCATGAGTGACAGGTAATGCGCCCTGTCAGCCTCTTCAAGTTCGAGCGTTTGCAAGGTTTCCACGAATCCGCTGAGCACCGTCAGCGGTGTGCGGATTTCATGTGAGACGTTGGCAACAAAGTCGCGCCGCATGGCTTCTGCCTGCTGCACGGCAGTGACATCCCGGGACAGCATCAGTTTGCGCTTTTTGCCATACGGGTGGACACGCACAGCCACCGTTAGAGACTGAAAACCTGCCTTTCGAATGCCCTGTATGGAAATTTCGCTATCAAATTCACCCTTACCCAAGTACGAGAGAAAAACCGGATCGCGGATCAGGTTGGTCACGTGCTGCATCAGGTCACGTTGTGGGTCAATGCCCAGATGCTCGCCGGCTGTCTCGTTGGCCCACTCGATGCGGGACTGGTTGTCCAGCAACACCACCCCATTGGGCGACGCCTGGATGGCAGACAAAAACTCGTCCAGTCGCGATTGACTGTCTTTCGCCTTGCCGCTCAGCGATTTCTGAAGTTTGCGAATGCGCTCGACCAACACCCCCCAAACGTGCGCCACGCTGGGCTCGTTGGCCCAGTCTTCGTCACGCAACCATTTGAGCACCCGGGCGAACCGGTATTGCTCGAGCAAAAGCCACGCCACAGCAGCGGCCAAACAACCCGCAAACACCCAGAAAATGGATGCGGCGTACCACCCGTACAGCGAGCCCAACGCCATCAGCGCCAGCAGTTCTACAAACTTGACTGTCATGCAGCCGGATTGTCTGCTGTTTTCACCTGTTTCTGACGCAACCCGGCAGGCGACAGCCTGTAGCCCGCACCGCGAACGGTTTCGATCATGGCCCCGGCTTCACCTAGGGCCTCGCGCAAGCGCTTGATGTGCACATCCACTGTGCGCTCTTCGATGAAGACGTGATCACCCCAGACCCTGTCCAGCAGCGTGCCGCGCGTGTGCACACGCTCCACATGCTTCATCAGGTAATGCAGCAGCTTGAACTCGGTCGGCCCGACTTTCAACTCCGCGCCCTTGAACGTGACCCGGTACGTCGCCGTGTCCAGGCTCAGGTCACCCACCGTGACCGCATCGTCGCCCGTGAGAGGGGCACGCCGACGCAAAGCCGCACGGATGCGCGCCAGCAGTTCCTTGGTTGAAAACGGCTTGGTGATGTAGTCGTCCGCACCCGCATCCAGCCCCTGGATCTTGTCCATCTCGTCAGTACGGGCCGTCAGCATCAGGATGGGCACCGCACGGGTGCGTTCCTGCTGCCGCCAGCTGCGCGCCAGTGACACGCCGCTTTCGCCAGGCAGCATCCAATCCAACAGAATCAGATCAGGCACCTGCGCCTCGACCTCGCGGCGGGCCGCCTCGGCATCGAACACGAGGGTGGGCGAAAAACCACTGTGCCGCAGGTTGACCGCAATCAGTTCTGCAATGGCGGCCTCGTCCTCGACCACCAACACGCGGGGCATGTTCCTCATCTGACGGCCGACTCCAAAGCAGGTGCAGACATGTGGCGCACATCGGTGCCCTTGGACACGTAAATGGTGCATTCCGCGATGTTTTTGGCATGATCGCCCACACGCTCGATGGATTTGGCCAGGAACAACAGGTTCAGGCTCGGCGACAAGGCACGCGAGTCTTCCATGATGTAGGTCATGAGCTTGCGCAGGAAGCCGTTGTACTCCTGATCGATCTCGTCATCGGCCTTGATGATGGACAGTGCCGTTTCGGTGTCCAGCCGGGCAAACGCATCCAATGAGCGGCGCATCATGGTGGTCGCCATCTCGGTGGCAATCCGCAGCTCCGAACTGGGCAGTGAACGCGACGTGCCGCTCTCCAAAATCAGCTTCACCATCCGGGCAATTTTGGTCACCTCGTCGCCGGCACGCTCCAGGTTGGCCGTGATGCGGGACATGGCCAGCAGCATGCGCAAGTCGCGCGCAGTGGGCTGTCGGCGGCCAATGGTGGACGAGACGTCGTGGTCAATCTCCACTTCCAGCGCATTGACGCCGGCCTCCCGCTCGATGACCTGGTCAGCCGCCTCGCTGCTGTGCTCGAACAACGCGTAGATGGCGCTGCGCAGTTGGGACTCGACCAGCCCCCCCATCTCCATCACTTTGGCGGAGATGCTGTTCAGCTCGTTGTCGAACTGACTGGAAATGTGTTTGTCACCCATGATCAACCGAACCTTCCTGTGATGTAGTCTTCCGTTTCAGTGCGCTTGGGCTTGAAGAACAGTTCTTCCGTCACACCCACTTCCATCAGTTCGCCCAGGTACATGTAGGCGGTGAAGTCAGAGCAACGGGCCGCCTGCTGCATGTTGTGCGTCACGATGGCAATGGTGTAGTCATTCTTCAGTTCGTGCACGAGCTCTTCCACTTTGGCGGTGGAGATCGGGTCCAGCGCTGACGTGGGTTCGTCCAGCAACAACACCGATGGCTTGACCGCCACGCTGCGCGCAATGCACAAGCGCTGCTGCTGGCCACCTGACAGGCTCAAGCCATTCTGGCCCAGCTTGTCCTTCACTTCATTCCACAGCGCTGCCTTGCTCAACGCCCATTCCACGCGGTCATCCATGTCGCTCTTGGACAGGGTTTCGTACAACTTCACACCGAAGGCGATGTTGTCGTAGATGGTCATGGGGAACGGCGTGGGCTTCTGGAACACCATGCCGACCCGGGCACGCAAAAGGTTCAAGTCCTGCTTGGGGTCCAGGATGTTCTGGCCGTACAGGTTGATCTCGCCCTCGGCGCGCTGGCCGGGATACAGGCTGTACATGCGGTTGAAGGTGCGCAGCAGTGTGGATTTGCCGCAGCCGGACGGGCCGATGAAGGCCGTGACCTTGCGCTCGGGAATGTCCAGGTTGACGTTCTTCAAACCCTGGAAGTTGCCATAAAAGAAGTTGAGGTTGCGCACCTCGATGGCATTGGCCGGTGTTTTGGATGTGGAAGCAGTCATGATGATCCTGTCAAAAAGTAAGAGGCTGTTCGTCCCGGGCCATCAGGCCGACACTTTTTCGCGGAAAAACACGCGAGCCACAATGTTGAGCGCCAGCACGGTCAGGGTGATCAGCAAAGCACCTGCCCAAGCCAGTCGCACCCAGTTTTCATACGGGCTCATCGCAAACTGGAAGATCACCACCGGCAGGTTGGCCATCGGGCCTTCCATGTTGGTGCTGAAAAACTGGTTGTTCAGGGCAGTGAAGAGCAGCGGTGCCGTTTCACCCGAAATGCGGGCCACGGCTAACAGCAGACCGGTAATGACACCCGCCTTGGCGGCTCGCAGGGTCACCATGGTGGCCACCTTCCAGCGTGGGGCACCCAGGGCAAATGCCGCCTCACGCAGGCTGCCGGGCACCAGGCGCATCATGTTCTCGGTGGTGCGCATCACCACCGGAATGGCGATCAGCGACAACGCCAGGCTACCCGCGTAGCCCGAAAAATTGCCCACGGTGGCCACGGCAATGGCATACACAAACAAGCCCAGGACGATGGAAGGCGCCGACAGCATGATGTCGGTGATGAAGCGGGTGATCTCGGCTGTTTTGCTGGTGTCACCATATTCGGTCAGGTAGACGCCGGCAAGGATGCCCACAGGCGTAGACACCAACACCGTCAGACCCACCATCATCAGGCTGCCCACGATGGCATTGCGCAGACCACCACCTTCTGATCCGGGAGCGGGCGTGTCATTGGTAAAAATCGAAAAGTTCAATGCCGCCAGCCCATTGCCGAACAGCACCACCAGAATCCACAGCAGCGCGGCCAATCCCAGTACCATGGCTGTCATCGACAGGGTTACGCCGACCTGGTTGGTACGGTACCGCTTCCTGTAAAGTGCGGAAGGTTTCATTTCCATGTGAATGCTCCTGAATGAGGTGTCAAAAAGGCTCAAACGCCTTTGGCGCGCTCGGCACGCATGATCATCCACTTGGCCAGTGCCAGCACCACAAACGTGATGATGAACAGCACCAGACCCAGGGCGAACAAGGTGTTGAAATGGAGGGCTTCCGCCTCGCCAAACTCGTTGGCCAACAAAGAAGCGATGGATGTGCCGGGTGAATACAACGAGGTCGGCATGCGGTTGGCATTGCCAATCACGAAGGTTACAGCCATGGTCTCGCCCAACGCGCGACCGAGGCCCAGCATGATGCCACCGACCACGCCTTTCTGGGTGTACGGCAGCACCACCTTGCGCACCACCTCCCACGTGGTACAGCCCAGCCCGTAGGCAGACTCGCGCAGGATGGGCGGGGTGATTTCAAACACATCGCGCATCACTGCCGCAATGAACGGCAACACCATGAACGCCAGGATGATGCCAGCAGCCAGGATGCCCAGGCCGTTGGTGGCACCACCAAACAGCCAACCCACCAGCGGCATGCCGGCAAACACCTGTTGCACCGGAACCTGGAAGAAGTTTGCATAAATGGGCGCGAACACAAACAGGCCGAACATGCCGTAAATGATGGATGGCACGGCAGCCAGCAGTTCAATGGCAGTTCCCAGCGGGCGGCGCAGCCACACGGGGCAGGTTTCGGTCAGGAAGAATGCAATGCCGAACGCCAGTGGCACACCGATGATCATTGCAATACCCGCGCTCAACACCGTACCGACGATGGCAATCGCCGCGCCGAATTCTTCGTTGATGATGTCCCACTCCACATACCAGAGGAACTTCACGCCGAACTTCGCAAACGTGGGCCAGGCGTTGATAAACAGCGAAACAATGATGCCCGCAAGCGCCAGCAGCACCAGCAGCGAGAACGTCTGCGTCAGACGATGGAACACCATGTCCTGCACACGCTGACGGCGTGCAATGGCCACCATACTGGCACTGGGAGCGGAAACGTTGGAAGTTTGGGTGGGAGGGGTCATGTTGGTCACGGTAGCCGTCATCTGGTTTCACCTTCAGCGTGGGTCATCCGCACAAGAAACACAAAAACACCCGCAGCAACGCGCTGCGGGTGAACGGAGGGCCAACACACGTCAGCCCCCAAGCCGTGTCACTTGGTGTTGATTTGAGACCAGACGCGCTGGCGGATCTGGTTGGTCAGGCTGTCGGGCAGCGGCACGTAGTCCAACTCCGTGGCCAAGGCCTTGCCGTTTTTGAACGACCAGTCAAAAAACTTCAGCACTTCGGCCGATTCCGCCTTGTTGGTAGGCTCCTTGTACATCAAGATGAACGAGGCGGTTGAAATGGGGTAGGACTTGGCACCCGGCTGGTTGACGATGGACAGGCCCATGCCTGGCACGCTGAACCAGTCTGCACCGGCAGCCGCCGCAGCAAATGTCTCGTCATCGGCCACCACCCACTGACCATCCTTGTTCTGCAGCGCGAGCGTGGGCAGCTTGTTGCGCTTGGCATAGGCGTATTCCACGTATCCGATCGCACCTTTGGTACGGCTGACGTTCGCAGCCACGCCTTCGTTGCCCTTGCCGCCGACCGATGTGGGTGCGGGCCACTTGACGGCAGCACCCTTGCCCACTGTGTCGGCCCAGTCCTTGCTGACCACCGACAGGTAGTCTGTCCAGTTGAAGGTGGTGCCTGAACCATCTGCGCGGTGAACGATGGTGATGGCTGTGTCTGGCAGCTTCTTGCCAGGATTCAGTGCTGCGAGCTTGGGGTCATTCCACTTGGCAATCTTGCCCAGGAACATTTCAGCCAGCACAGGACCGGTCACGCGCAAATCGCCGTTGCCAAAGCCATCGAGGTTTACCACCGCCACCGTACCGCCGATGATCGCCGGAAACTGCACCAGGCCATCCTTGTCCAGGTCCGCACCTGACATGGGCGCATCGGTTGCACCGAAGGCCACTGTCTTTGCCTTAATCTGGCGAATGCCACCCGACGAGCCGATGGACTGGTAGTTCAGACCGGTACCGGTCTCTTTTTTGTAGGCTTCAGCCCACTTGGCGTAAATGGGGAACGGGAACGACGCACCAGCACCGGTGATGTCTGCAGCCATGGCGGGCAGGGAGAATGACGCAGCAGCCACAGCAGCCACCACTGACTTCAGGAACAAACGCTTCATGGGTTACCTCGTTGGTAGGGGTTGGAATGGCGCAGACTGTAGAAGCCTTGTGTGACAATTTGATGACCGTTTCGTCACACCAACCGTGCATGCAGCGGCAGCCGGCGTTTCACGCAGTTGTCACAGAAGCGAAAAAAAGCGGTGCTATGCTCTTTGGCTCGAACAAAAAGTACAACCATGAACGACGGAACTTTGCTCGCTGCGGTGGACCTGGGGTCCAACAGCTTCAGACTGGAAATTGGCCGCTACGACCACGGGCACATCCAACGGGTGGAGTACCTGAAGGAGATGGTTCGGCAAGGTGGCGGGCTGGACGACGAGCGCAACCTGTCAGACGTGGCCATGCAACGTGGCTGGGACTGTCTGGCCCGGTTTGCCGAGCGGCTCAAGGGTTTTGAACGGTCACGCGTGCGGGCGGTCGCCACGCAAACCCTGCGTGAAGCCCGCAACCGGGATGTTTTCATCCACAAGGCCCAGCAGATTCTGGGCTTCCCCATCGAAGTGATCCCCGGCCTGGAAGAGGCGCGGCTGATCTACCAGGGCGTGACACACATGCTGCCCCAGTCAGACGAGCGGCGCCTGGTGGTGGACATCGGCGGGCGTTCCACCGAACTGATTCTGGGTCAGGGGTTCACACCCAAATGCATGGACTCGTTCAGGCTGGGCAGCGTGGCTTGGTCAGGGCGGTACTTTCCCGGCAACGCCTTCACCGACAGTGCGTTCAAAACAGCGGAAATCGCGGCCAAAGCCGTGCTGGACGAGGCGCTGGACATGTTTCCACGCAGCCAGTGGGACGTGGCCTATGGGTCGTCCGGTACCGTGCGGGCCGTCTCCGAAGCCATGGCAGCCAATGGGCGTGGCAGCGAGGCCATCAGCCGCGCCGACCTGGACTGGCTGCTTGACCGCCTGCTCAAGGCTGGTTCGATCGAGAACCTCCGGCTGGAGGGCATCAAGGACGACCGCAAACTGGTCATCGGCGGCGGCCTGAGTGTGCTGCGTGCTGTGTTCGACCTGTTCGACATCGAGTACATGACCATCGCAGAAGGCGCGCTGCGACAGGGTGCCCTGTATGACCTGATCGACCGTGGCAGTGACGAGACCGATTTGCGCGAACGCACCGTGGTGCGGTTGAGCCAGCGGTTTTCGGTGGACACAGCCCAAGCCAGACGCGTCGGCACCGTGGCATCGGCCCTGTTCACGCAGATTGCAGAGCCCAACACCCTGAACGAACGCCATTCGCGCAAGCTGGACTGGGCCGCACGCCTGCATGAACTGGGTGTGCACATTTCCCATGACGACTCCCACCACCACGGTGCCTACGTGCTGGAGCATGTGGATGCCCCCGGCTTCTCGATGGCAGAGTTACAGCGCATGAGCCTGCTGGTGCTGGGCCAGCGGGGCAAACTGCGCAAGCTGGAAGCCTGGCTGCACGACGAACTGCTGGTCAAGCAACTGGTGTCGCTTCGCCTGGCGGTGCTGCTGTGCCACGCAAGGCGCGACCCGGACTACCGCGCCATTTCACTGCAATTCAAACCCCGCCACATCAAGCTGGTGGCCGATGTCGGCTGGGCACATGCTCACCCGCAATCGGCCTGGTTGATCCAGGAAGAAGCCATTGCCTGGCAAAAGGCCGGCTGGCGTTTTTCCTACACCTTCGAGTAATCGGCACCCCGCCACCCACTGGCCGGGCCGCCATTCAAACCATCACGCCCTGCCCTCCGGCACAGGGAGTGCGCCGCCATCAAGCCGACTTGCGTCCATAGCGGGCCATGAGCGTGGCCTGCGCTGACACCACCATCTGCGCCGCACCCTTGCGCCCTTTGCCCTCAGCAGGTGGCTGAGCCTTCAGGTAGGCGCCAACGGGTTGCAAGCACCAGGCATTCAGGTTGTCGGCCATGTACAGATCCAGACATTCCTCGACCACACGTTGCTTCAGCTCCGGGTCGGTCACAGGCCAGGCCATCTCGACACGACGCATCATGTTGCGGTTCATCCAATCTGCGCTGGACAACCACACCTGGTCGTCGTCGCCGATCTGCGAGCGGAACACGCGCGAGTGCTCCAGCATGCGCCCGATGACCGAGCGCACCCGGACGTTGTCGGTCACCCCTGGCACCCCGGCGGGCAAGATGCAGGCACCCCGCACAATCACATCCACCTTCACACCGCACTGCGACGCGTGGGCCAACGCCCGGGCAAGTGGCTCGTCGGTCAGCGCATTCATTTTCAGCACGATCGACGCGGGCACCCCGGCCAGCGCAGCGTGGCTGGCCGCCTCCATGCGAGACATCAGCACTTTGTGCAGGTGGAACGGCGCAATCCGCGCCTTGTTCAGGTGGGGCAACCTGTTCTGGCTGGCCAGATGCAAAAACACCTGTTCTACGTCCAGCGTGAGCGCCGGGTCAGCGGTCAGGTGGCTGATGTCGGTGTACAACCGGGCGGTGCCAGGGTTGTAGTTGCCCGTGGACAGGTGGGCGTAACGCACCAGTTTGCCCCCTTCCCGCCGGGTGACGAGCATCATCTTGGCATGGGTTTTCAGGCCCACCACGCCGTACACCACCTGCGCACCGACCGATTCCAGCAACTCGGCATAGTTGATGTTGGCCTCTTCGTCGAACCGGGCCTTCAGCTCCACCACCGCCATCACTTCCTTGCCACGGCGCACCGCCTCACGCAGCAGCTCGATCAACTCTGACCGGGCACCTGTGCGGTACACCGTCTGCTTGATGGCCAGCACCGCCGGGTCGTTGACCGCTTCGCGCAGGAACGACACCACGGCATCGAAGGTTTCGTACGGTTGGTGGATCAGCACATCCCCCTGCTGCAGGCGGTCGAACAGCGACTGGCCGGGCACCAGCTGCTGGGGCCAACCGGCCTCGTAGGCCTCGAAACGCATGCCGGGCGCGTCCACCATGTCGATGAGCTGGTTCATGCGCACGAGGTTGACGGGACCGTGCGCCCGGTACAACGCCTCTTCGGGCAAGCCGAACTGGGTCAGCAGAAAGTCGGACAGGAATTCGGAGCAGCCTGCAGAGACTTCCAAGCGCACGGCCTGGCCGAAATGCCGGTGTTGCAAACCCTGGCGCAGCGCAGTGCGCAGGTTTTTGACTTCTTCCTCGTCCACCGCCAAATCCGAGTGCCGGGTCACACGGAACTGCGAAAACTCCGTCACATGACGGCCCGGAAACAGGTCCTGCAAGTGCGAGCGGATCAGGCTGGAAATGGACACGAACAGCTGTTGCTTCGATCCTTTGGCCACAGGCAAACGGAAAAAGCGCGGCAGTTGCCGAGGCACTTTGACAATGGCCACCTCGTTTTCGCGGCCGAATGCGTCCCGGCCACTGAGGCGGACGATGAAGTTGAGCGACTTGTTGGCCACCTGCGGGAAGGGGTGCGCCGGATCGAGCCCCACCGGCACCAGCAACGGCTGCACCTGGTTCACAAACCACTCGCGCACCCAGCGCCGCTGGCTGACATTGCGCTCGCTGTGCGCCACAAGCTTGATGCCACGCTTTTCCAGCGCGGGCACCAACGCCGTTTCGAAGATGTGGTACTGCTCATCCACCAGCTGGTGAATGCGCTCGGCCAAGGCCCTGAACGTGGCATCGGTGTACGTACCTTTTTTGTCGCCCACGGCCCGAGCCGTCATGTGTGCGGACGCGCGAACTTCGAAAAACTCGTCCAGGTTGGACGACACGATGCACAGGTAACGCAGCCGTTCCAGCAACGGTACGTCGGGACGGGCAGCCCAATCCAGCACGCGGGCGTTGAAGGAGAGGATGCTCTGGTCGCGGTTCAGCAGTTCGATCGGGGCGGGTGGCGGCAGCGCGCGGGTGGCCGAACGTGAACGGCTGGCGGAAAACGAGGTCGAACGGCGGCGGGGTCTGGCAGGGGTCGTCATGGCGGGATTTTGACAAACGGGTTCAACAAGCAGACAACATGCGCCCGCACACTGTCGCTCACCCACATTGTCGGCCACCCGGCACTTCGCCGCCCGTAAGCACCTCAACCGCTGGCGAAAAATGAATAAAAATCAGCTTCAGCGCTTTTATTCATTCATTCGTTTGCTACGTTTTAAGCAAACAATCTGGACAACCTTTGCTGTCATGCCCCCAGAAAATGCTTGCGGTAGCGGGCCGGCAAATCGGCCAGTCGCATCATCAACGGCAGGTCGGCCGCATTGAAATCCGGGTCCCAGGCCGGTGCCCCCAGAATCTTGGCACCCAGACGCAGATACCCCTTGACCAGCGCAGGCGGTTCGACATCCAGCGACGTGTCCAGCCGGTCCACAGGCAACGGCAACCGGGGCCTGACATGGAACTCGACCGACGCCAGGTGTTTGTCTTTCAGCTTATGCCATATGCTGGCCGCCGCATGCCCGCCCCACACCTGGCCATGTGGGCCGTCGTGTTGCATGGGGATGCTGGCGCAACCGATCATGGTGTGCAACTGGTTGCTGACCATGAAGTCAGCCAGTGCCCCCCACAGCGCCATGATGACACCGCCTTGCCGGTGGTCGCGGTGCACACAGCTGCGTCCCAGCTCGACCATGTCGTTGCGCAGCGCACGCAGGCGTGTCAGGTCGAACTCGGTGTCGCTGTAGAAGCTGCCCACGCGTTTGGCCTGCGCGGGTGTGAGCACCCGGTAAGTGCCAATGACCTCTCCACTGGCCACATCGCGCACCAGCAGGTGTTCACAAAAATCGTCGAACAGGTCAATGTCGTGGCCGGGCACGGTCAGGGGCAGCCGGGCACCCATTTCCCCGGCAAACACGTCGTACCTCAGCTTTTGCGCCTGGCGAACCTCGTCCAGGTGCCTGGCCCATGTGACCAGCAACCCGCCAGCAGCGCCTGGCCGTGCAACCGGCTCCTGACTGAAACCACCTGGCACCAGAGCTGAGCCGCCCGGATGAAGTGACCCCCTGGGCAACGCAATGGGTGAGAGGTCCAGTGTGGGGGTCGGCAGTTCTTTCATGTTCACTCCAGGTTGTTGTGACGGTGTAGCAGTCGCCCGTGCGCTGCTGTTGCCCACGATTCTGAAAACCCTGCATGTCTGCTGCATGGCGTTTGCGTGAAATTGGTGTGACATGCGCTTGCGATGGGGTGAACTACCATCAGCCCGACCGATATGCTTGGCCGGTTGAAACCCTTACACACCATGACGACCCCATCCCCCGCTTTGGCTGAAACCCCATCACCACAACCCCTGCTCGGCACACGCGTGCTCAGCCTGGCGCTCAATTTGCCCGGCCCTGCCGCCCTCATGCGCCTGAAGCAGATGGGTGCCGCCTGCACCAAACTGGAGCCCCCCGCCAGAGACCCGATGGCACACTACAGCCCACGCGCATACGGCGACATGCATGCGGGCATCGAATTGCTCGTGGCCGACCTGAAACAGCCCGATGGCCAGCAGACGCTTCATCAGACCCTGGCACAGACCGATGTGCTGCTCACCTCGTTCAGACCCTCGGCCCTGCACAAACTCAAGCTCGACCACGCCACTTTGCGCGCCCTTTACCCGCGCCTGATCATGGTGACCATCGTTGGCGCACCCGGCGAGCGTGCCGATGAACCCGGACATGACCTGACCTACATGGCCGAGCAGGACCTAGTTCAGGGTCGCTCACTGCCACCCACGCTCTATGCCGACATGGGTGGCGCACTGGCCGCCAGCGAGGCTGTGCTGCAGGGTCTGCTGGTTCGCCACCAGACCGGGGCGGGTTGCCACATTGAAGTGGCCCTGAGCGATGCGGCCGCATGGCTGGCCCGCCCCAGGCAATGGGAACTGACCACCCCGTCAGGTGATGTGGGTGGCGCGCATGCGGGGTACCGCGTCTACCCCTGTCAGGACGGTCGGGTGGCCGTCGCCGCACTGGAACCTCATTTCGCCAGCCGCCTCTGTGCCCTGGCAGGCTTGGCCGATCACACCCATGCAGCCATGCGCAGCGCGGCACACCATGTGGCCCTGGCCCGTTTTTTTGGCGGACTCACTTGCCAGTCGCTGGAGGCCATGGCCGCCGAGCACGACTTGCCCTTGCACACCCTGGCGCCGGATGCCACAGAACCGTGAATTTGTTGTGTTTTGTTCGCACCCATGCCACAAAAATGCGCTGCGCTCAACAGATTCGGTAAGTCCGCGCTATGCTTTGCCCCCAAATGCTAGGAGTTGGGTATGGCTACTTTTTTGATTTTGTGGGTGGTGTTTGCAATCGCAGTGGGCTTTCTGGCCAAGCAGCGCGGCAGGGGTATGGTGACATGGGCGATCATCAGCGTCATCGTTTCGCCGTTACTGGGTTTTGCCATCCTGATGATGAAGCAAGACCTTGCTTTGCTGGAAGCCATCGACACGGTGACCCACGACATGGAGCTGACCCACGTCAAGTGTGTACATTGCCATGAATATGTGCTGCCAGAAGCGTCGGTTTGCCCTTACTGCCGCGGTGCCATCACACCCCAACCCGAATTCGTCAAACAGCGCCTGGCCGAAAAACTGGCCGAAACGGAAGAAATCCAGGCAGGCAAACAAGGCAACATGGTGATCGGCATCGGCATCGTTGCAGGCATATCCGTGATCGCCTGGCTGTCTACGTTCCTGAAGTGATGCCTGCTGCGAACGACGGCTGAACCACAGCCACTGCCCCACACACCCGGCACCGCCACCACGGTGACCGGGTATTTTTTTGCGGGCACCCTGCTCGCAGATGTCTGCAAGGTCAGGACGTTTTCCGAGTCGTCCGGCCGCCGTTGGGCTTCACCGGTTTCAGGCTGGGGCTGCGCGGTGGCAGGCCGGTGTGCTGCGTCAGCAGCTGCCCCTTCACAGGTTGCCGCGCAGGCTGGCGAACGGTCGTTCGCACGCCACCAGGTCGCCCCGACGCGCTGGCGTCTGGTTTCTGTCCACGGCCTGGTGACGAAGTCGTGCCCGTTCCTGGGGCAACTGTGCTGTTTTTCCGGCGGGCGCTCTGATAACTGCCGTCGATCACCGGCTGGAACGTCGGGATCAGGTGGTGCTTGCCGTTGCCGATCAGGTCGCTGCGCCCCAAGGCTTTGAGCGCTTCGCGCAGCAGTGGCCAATTGTTGGGGTCGTGGTAGCGCAGGAAAGCCTTGTGCAGGCGGCGGCGCTTGTCGCCACGCACCACGTCGACCGATTCATCCGCGCTTTCCACCTGTCGGTGCACACGACGCAAAGTGTTGCGACCCGAGTGGTACATGGCTGTCGCCGTGGCCATGGGGCTGGGGTAGAAGGTTTGCACCTGGTCGGCCCTGAAACCATTGCGCTTGAGCCAGACCGCCAGGTTCATCATGTCCTCGTCGCTGGTGCCCGGGTGGGCCGCGATGAAGTAGGGAATCAGGAACTGCTTCTTGCCCGCCTCTTCGCTGTACTGTTCGAACATCTTCTTGAACTTGTCATAGCTGCCGATGCCGGGTTTCATCATCTTGGTCAGCGGACCAGTTTCGGTGTGCTCGGGCGCAATCTTCAGGTAGCCACCGACATGGTGCTGCACCAGTTCCTTCACATATTCGGGGCTTTGCACCGCGAGGTCGTAGCGCAGGCCAGAGCCGATCAGGATTTTCTTGATGCCTTTGAGCGCCCGCCCGCGGCGGTACATGTTGATGAGCGGGCCATGGTCTGTCGTCAGGTTCTGGCAGATGCCGGGGTACACACAGCTGGGTTTGCGGCAGGCAGCCTCGATTGCCGGGCTGCGGCAGCCGAGGCGGTACATGTTGGCCGTGGGGCCGCCCAAGTCTGAAATGGTGCCGGTGAAGCCTTTGACCTTGTCGCGGATGTCTTCAATTTCCTGGATGACGGAGTCTTCCGAGCGGCTCTGGATGATCCGACCCTCATGCTCGGTGATGGAGCAGAACGTACAGCCCCCGAAGCAGCCGCGCATGATGTTCACGCTGAATCGGATCATTTCCCACGCCGGAATCTTGGTGGCCCCATCATGGCTGCCATGCTCGTCCGCGTAGCTGGGGTGCGGGCTGCGGGCATACGGCAAACCGAACACCAGGTCCATTTCGGCCGTGGTCAGCGGAATGGGCGGCGGGTTGACCCACACGTCGCGCGCCGTGGTGCCCTCGCCATGCGCCTGCACCAGGGCACGGGCGTTGCCGGGGTTGGTTTCCAGGTGCAGCACCCGGTTGGCATGCGCATACAGAACCGGGTCGCTTTTGACCTGTTCATAGCTGGGCAGGCGGATGACGGTGCGCTCGCGCGGCGGCACCTTCACGCCCTTGCCTTGCAACGCGGGGTTGGGCACGAACGTCAGGGGTTGGCTGCGGGGCGTGCTGGCAGGCCTGCTGCCAGCGGCCTGCTGGCCCACAGGCTGCGATGACAAGCCTGATTCATCATCTTTTTGGCCTTCAGCGCTTGACAGCATTGAATTGTCAGCTACAGATGCGGCTACGTCTTCATCGCGACTGCAACTGCTGCCCTGGGCAGAGGCCTGTTCTGCGGTGGTCAGGTAGGGGTTGATGTGTGCCTCCACCCTGCCCGGCTCGTCAACCTGGGTGGAGTCGATTTCAAACCACCCCTTGCCACTTTCATCATCGGGACGGCGCACGAACGCTGTCCCGCGCACATCCGTGATCTGCCGCGCCGGCTCGCGGGCGGCCAGACGATGGGCAATCTCCACAATGGCGCGCTCGGCGTTGCCGTACAGGAGCAGGTCGCTTTTGGCATCGACCACGATGCTGCGGCGCACCTTGTCACTCCAATAATCGTAGTGAGCGATGCGACGCAGGCTGCCTTCGATGCCACCCAGCACGATCGGGACATCCGGATAAGCCTCGCGGCAGCGCTGGCTGTACACAATGGCCGCGCGGTCAGGACGCTTACCGCCCACGTCGCCAGGGGTGTAGGCATCGTCACTGCGGATCTTGCGGTCAGCCGTGTAGCGGTTGATCATGCTGTCCATGTTCCCGGCGGTCACACCCCAGAACAGGTTGGGCTTGCCCAGCGCGCGAAACGCCTCGGCACTCGTCCAGTCAGGCTGCGCGATGATGCCCACGCGAAAGCCCTGGTTCTCCAGCATGCGGCCGATCACGGCCATGCCGAAGCTGGGGTGGTCAACGTAGGCGTCCCCCGTCACCAGGATGATGTCGCAACTGTCCCAGCCCAGCTTGTCCATTTCGGCCCGGCTCATCGGCAAAAACGATGCCGTGCCAAACCGGGCTGCCCAGTATTTGCGGTAACTGTTCAGCGGCTTGGCAGCGCGGGGGAAAAAGGACACATCGACGAGGGCGTTCATGGCGTGCAGTGTACGGATTAACCCTCAGGCACACAGGGCGAAGGGGCAAAACAAAAGCGCCTGCCAGGCAAGCCTGGAGGCGCAAAATCAATAGCAAGAAGCGCTTATCGGTCAAGCGCGAGGCCAAATTTTAATTCAAATCAACCTCGCATGTTGACCCTGGCAGCCTGTCAGAATTTCGATCGCAAGCTGCAAGCAACCCGCTTCAGGCCTGGGCCTTGGCGTAGTTGGCAATGCCGTCGGTGATTTCCTTGTGGGCATCTTCAATGCCCACCCAGCCATTGACCTTGACCCATTTGCCGGGCTCCAGGTCTTTGTAGTGCTCGAAGAAATGGGCGATGTTCTTCAGCACCAGCGGGTTCACGTCGTCCATGCTGTTGATGTGGTCGTAGAACGGCAGGATTTTCTTCGTGGGCACGGCCAGCAGCTTGGCATCTTCGCCACCTTCGTCGGTCATCTTGAACATGCCGATGGCTCGGCAAGGCACCACCACACCGGGCGGCAGCGGAAAGGGGGTCAGCACCAGCACGTCCACGGGGTCGCCGTCACCGCTGATGGTTTGCGGGATGTAGCCGTAGTTGCAGGGGTAGTGCATGGCCGTGCCCATGAAGCGGTCGACGAACAGGGCACCGGACTCCTTGTCCACCTCGTACTTGACCGGGTCGGAGTTGGCCGAAATTTCGATGATGACGTTGAAAACTTCGGGCGTTTTGGAACCTGGGGTGACGTTGTTCAAAGACATGGTGAACTCAAAAAGTAAGGAATGAAAAACTTCGCGTCGGACACGCGCTGCTGGCGTGCGCAACACAACTGGGTATTGGCTCAGATTTTACTGAAGGCTGGCTGACAACCGCCCACCCTGGCAACCCGCCCCGCGCTCCACCGGTTCTGCACCAGACAGGTCAACGCCCCGCCCTGCCAGTCGGAGTCGCCAAACCACCACAGGTGCACGCAGCCCCTCTGCCTGAGCGCTGGCTGCTGCACCCGCTGCCCGGCCGTCTGGCATAACATGTCACCTCAACGAGGGCGGCAACCCGAACCGCCCACCACACAGCCCAGTTGGGATACACATGCTGATCCGTCCATCACCGTCAAACGACACGGCAGTTTCGCCCGGCAAGCTGCCTTTGCGCTGCACATACGCAGCCTTGCGGCGTCGGGCCGCAAACTGCCTGGCTGGCGTGGCGCTGTCCACGCTCGTCCTGCACCCTGCCGGGGCAGCAGCCACCCAGGCAAGCAAGGCGACTGAACCCATCAAGCTGCGCATCGTGGGGGGGTTGGGCAGCCTGAACCAATACGTCCGGTACGAAGAGCCGTTCTGGAACAAGGAATTCGCTGCGCTCACGCAGGGCCAAGCCAGTGCCACCGTTGTCGCCTACGACAAAGCTGGCATGCGCACCCACGAAGTGCTGCGGCTGATGCAACTGGGTGTGGTGCCATTCGGCACCGCACTGATGAGCGGCATCGTGACCCACGACCCGGAACTGGCCGCTTTGGATCTGGCCGGCCTGAACCCTGACATGGCCAGCCTTCGCCGCACAGTGGCCGCTTTCAGGCCGCACCTGGAACGCGTGATGCGCGAGCGCCATGGCGTAGAAGTGCTGGCGCTTTACGTGTACCCCGCCCAGGTCACGTTTTGTACCCGGCCATTCAAAGGTCTGTCGGACCTGGCCGGCCGCAGGGTTCGTATCAGCAACCCGACACAGGCCGACCTGATACGCCCATTCGGTGCTGTGCCCGTCCAAACCGAATTCGCCGAAATGCTGCCCAGCTTGCGCGCGGGCAACGTCGACTGCGCCATCACCGGCGCGATGTCAGGCAACACCATCGGCCTGCACGAAGTGGCCACCCACTTGCACAGTGGTGCCACCACATGGGGGCTGTCCGTGTTCGGTGCCAATCTGGCGGCCTGGCATGCCCTGCCCGAAAGCGTCCGGACCGTCATCAAAACCCATTTGCCCAAGGTGGAGCAATCCATCTGGGCGGACTCTGAAAAGCAGACGCTGGAAGGCGTGGCCTGCAACACCGGCAAGGGAGAATGCGTGCTGGGCAAACCCGGTCGCATGACGGAAGTCAAGGCCACCGCCGAAGACGTGCTTCGCCTGCGCGATGCCTTCAAAAACAGCGTGCTGCCCGCGTGGATTGCCCGATGTGGCAACGCATGCGTGCCCACCTGGAACGACTTGCTGGCCCCCGTGGTGGGCGTGCGGGCCGAGACGCTGCCGTCCAAACGCTGAACACAACTGCCCTTCATGTCGGCCCAGCAAAACTTCACACGGGTGCTGCGTGCGGTCCGCGCGGGCACGGGGTTGTTTGCGCTGCTGGTGATCGGCCTGGCCTGGCTGCTGCTCAACCGGGGCGAGGCCACCGCCCTCAAAACGGCCAGCCAGCAGGTGGAGCGCGCCGTCACCACGGCCGAGACAGATGTCAACCGAAGCCTGGTGGGGCTGGACATGTTCCTGGCTGACATGGCCAGATGGACGCAACATTTGCCGCATGACCCGCTGGCCGACCGCGACAAACCTAACCATGTGCAGACACCTGCGTCCCTGGCCAACCGCGAGAACCTGAACCTGCTTTTGCGTGCCGCACTCAACCAGAACCTGCTGCTGCGCGATGTGGTCTTGCTCGGCGCCCAGGGTGATGTGCTGCTCAGCGCCCGAGCAGCCACGCAGCGCCTGGGGCTGGAGATGCCCGACGGCTTTCTGGACAGCGTGATCCAGCAGCCCTTCCCGGCCTTGCTGGTCAGCGCCCCGGTGCATCACTCCCTGTCACTGACCAGCCTGCTGTACATGGGGCGCTCTGTGCGGCTGGGCGACGGCACCGTGACCGCGTTGGTGGCCGAGGTGCATGGCCCGTTGCTGTCTTCGCTGCTCGACGCAGGCGTTTCCGACGCGTCTTTGCTGATGACGCTGGAGAAATCGACCGGGCAACTGCTGGCGAGTTTCCCCCCATTGTCCAGCCCGCACACGAGTTTTTTGACACCCAGCCTCGACACGCAGCCCCTCGACGGCTCGGCACAGCTCGCCTCGGGCAGGCTTGCGCCCGATCGGGTGTTGCTGGCCGTGCGCCCCACGCTCTACCCCGGCCTGGCGGTGTCGGCCAGCCTGCCACTGGACAACGCGCTGGCCGAGTGGCGAAAGGAACGAGCAGCCATTCTCGGCGTGGCCGCCACCATCCTGGCGCTGGCCGCTGCCACGCTATTACTGGCGCAACGCTACCTCAAACGGCTGGCACAGGCACAGGCAGAGGCCGACCACGCCCAGGCCAACCTGCGCACGTCCAATGCAGAACTGGCCCACTCCCTGTCGCTGCTGCATGCCACGCTCGAGTCGACAGCCGATGGCATTCTGGTGGTGGATGGCGAAGGCCGCATCCGACAGCACAACCAGCGCTTTGTCACGTATTCCGGCATTCCAGGTGCCGTGCTTCAGGATGGCAACAAGGTTCACGAGGCCCGCGACGGGTTGCTGTCACGGGTGGTGAACACCGAGGAAGTGGACACAACATCCCGGCTTGCCCACGAAGACCCGTTGCTGGAGACGCGCGACACCGTCCGGTTTGCCGATGGCAGGGCTTACCTGAGGCACTCGACCCCCCAATTGCTCAACGGCGAGCCCGTTGGTCGGGTCTGGTGCTACCAGGACATCACCGCGTTCGAACAGGCCCAGCTTGCCCTGCAGTCCGAGCGCGCAGCCGCACTGCAAGCCCATGCGGAGTTGGCAGCCACGCTCGATGCCTTGCCTGACCTGTTGTTCGAGGTCGATGAGCTGGGTACCTACCTGGACTACCGCACAGGCCGCACCTCCCAAGCCGTGGCCCCACCCCGCAGCATTCTGGGCAAGACCTTTGCGGACGTCCTGCCGCCCGAAACAGCCGCACAGGTCATGTCCGCCCTGCGCCAGGCCCACGCAGCGGGACAGACCTTTGGGCACGAGGTGCTGATCCGGCTGCCACAGGGCAGCTTCTGGTTCGAGATGTCGATTGCCACCAAACAGACGCCACCCGGGCAGGCACAACGCTTCATCGTGATTGCACGCGACATCACCGAACGCAAACGCAACGAGAGTGAGTTGCAGCTCGCCGCGCTGGTGTACGAAAGCAGCTCGGAGGGCATGGCGGTGACCGACGCCGAGGGCAACGTCATCACGGTCAACCCGGCATTCACCGACATCACGGGCTACAGCCTGGCTGACGTTCAGGGCAAAAACCTGTCCATCCTGAACTCGGGCCGACAAAATGCCGAGTTCTACCAGGGCATGTGGGCGGCGCTGAACAGCACAGGTCACTGGCGAGGCGAATTGTGGAACCGGCACAAGAATGGCGAGGTTTACGCCGAGGCGCTGACCATCAACACCATCACATCGGCAGACGGCAGCCAGAAGCGCCGCATTGCCCTGTTTTCCGACATCACCCAGCGCAAGACCCAGGAAGAACTGATCTGGAACCAGGCCAACTACGACCCCTTGACCGGCCTGCCCAACCGTCGCATGTTCAGGGAGCACCTGGACGTGGCGCTGGCCAAGGCGCAACTCAGCGGTCACAAGCTGGCATTGATGTTCCTGGACCTGGACCGTTTCAAGGAAGTGAACGACACCCACGGACACGATGCCGGGGATGTGCTGCTGCAAACGGCCGCCCAGCGGCTGCGCAGTTGTGTGCGCGAAACAGACATGGTGGCACGCCTGGGCGGTGACGAATTCACGCTCATCCTCACCGGCATGGACAGCACGGAACGGCTCGATGCCATTTCGCACGCGTTGCTCAGCCGTCTGGCAGAGCCTTTCCACCTGGGCAAAGAAACCGAATACCTGTCAGCCAGCATCGGCATCACGCTGGCACCCGATGACGCCACCGACAGCGAAAGCCTGATCAAACAGGCCGACCAGGCCATGTATGCGGCCAAACGACTGGGACGCAACCGCTGCGAACGCTTCAGCCTGGCCATGCAGGAAGCCACGTTGATGCGTTCGCGCATTGCCCGCGATTTGCGCAGCGCGCTGACCGAGCAGCAGCTCTGGCTGGCCTACCAACCCATTGTCGACCTGCGCACCAGTGCCCTTTACAAGGCCGAAGCCCTGGTTCGCTGGCAGCACCCCATTCACGGCCTCATCAGCCCGGCCACGTTCATCCCCATCGCCGAAGAAGCGGGCACCATCCACGACATCGGGCGCTGGGTGTTTGAAACGGCTGCGCAGCAAGTGGCCATCTGGCAACGCAACCTGCACCCCAGCTTCCAGGTGAGTGTGAACAAATCACCCGCGCAGTTCCGGGACAGCAGCCTGACGACCGACACCTGGCTCGACGTGTTGGCGCAGACAAGCCTGAGTGCAACCAGCGTGGTGCTTGAAATCACCGAAGGGCTGCTGATGGATGCCTCCACCGCCACCCGCGAGCACTTGCGTGCCCTGCACGATGCAGGCGTACCGCTGTCGCTGGACGACTTTGGCACCGGCTATTCAGCCATGTCTTACCTGCACCAGTTCGAGCTGGATTACCTGAAAATCGACCAGTCTTTTGTCCGCAACCTGCATCCCGGCAGCAAAGACCTGGCCCTGTGCAAAGCGACCATCGTGATGGCGCACGAGTTGGGCATGAAGGTGGTGGCCGAAGGCATTGAAACCACCGAACAGCGCGACCTGCTGATCCAGGCAGGTTGTGACTTTGGCCAGGGCTACCTGTTTGCCCGGCCACTGGCAGCCGCCGATTTCGAGACCCTTTTTCGGTCCAGAAACGGCAATTTTCTCAATAGCTGAAAGTGCATACTCATCAAGCGCCGGAGGCAATTTTAATTCCAAAAAATGAGCTCACACAACGTCTACGCCCAACTCGACTCCCTCGGCATCACACTGCCCCCGGTGGCCATCCCCGCTGCCGCCTACGTGCCCTTCGTGCAGACCGGCAAACAGGTGTTCCTCAGCGGTCACATTGCCAAGCAAAATGGCCAGCCTTGGGTGGGCCAGGTGGGCTTGAACATGACCACAGACGAAGCCAAAGCCGCCGCCCGTGCCGTCGCCATCGACCTGATGGGCACGCTGCACGCCGCCTGCCAGGCCGCCGGTACCGACCTGAACGGGGTGAAACGCATCGTCAAGGTGCTGAGCCTGGTCAACTCCACGGCCACCTACACCGAGCAGCACCTGGTCACCAACGGCTGCAGCGAGTTGCTGGGCCAGGTGTTCGGCCCGGCGGTGGGCGCACATGCCCGCAGCGCCTTCGGCGTGGCCCAGTTGCCGTTGGGTGCATGTGTGGAAATTGAGTTGATTGCCGAACTGGCTTGAGTTGAGCAGTTGGCGAAAAAGGTTGGCTTGGGGGTAGGGTGGGCCGTGGCCTCATACTGACTGCTGCGCATTCAGAAATCGGCCCCAACCCACCCTACCCCCTACCAACCGGACCTCGCTCGACACGCGCCCGATGCTCTGGGCGTCCAGTCCTTTTGCGCCGTGCGGTGGGGTGCGGCGCGGAAGCCGATTTCTGAATGCGCAGCAGTCAGCATGAGGCCTCTGCGCTGAGCCGCACCACACGGCGCAAACCGCCACGCCGATCACACCACCCGCGTTACTTTCTGAGGCTTGAAACCCAGGTCGGCCGCCTTGCCCTTGCGTCCCCGTGGCGCGCGGGCGTTGTTCAGGCTGCGGATCTCCAGCGTTTCGTCCCGCTCTTTACCACCACGGCCCAGACCCTCGATGCGCACGCTGCGGGCATAGGCGGCGGCACCCGCCAGGGTGTCTTTGTCTTCCAGCGAGATCAGCATCAGTCCCCTGCCCCCGTTGGGCATGGACTTGAGTTCCGACAATTCGAACGTCAGGATGCGCCCGCCCGTTGAGGCGCAGCACACGTGCGTGGCTGTCAAAGCACCCGCAGCCACCTGCGCGACAGAGGTGGCACCGACTCCCAAGGCCCCGGCGCCCACAGCCGTCGCAGCAACCGCAGCGGCGGCAGTCACGCTTGGACCGGCAATGGCCCCTGCCGACACCAACGACGGCGCACACAGCGTTTCACCCTCGGGCAGCGTGATGAACGCCTTACCCCCCTTGTTGCGTGCCACCATGTTCTCCACCTGCGCCAGAAAGCCATACCCGCCACTGCCCGACAGCAGCAAGGTGGCGCTGGCAGGCCCTGCAAAGTAGTACTGCGGGTGGGTACCGGCTTCGAGGTCGATGAGCGTGGTGATGGGCTGACCGTCTCCCCGCGCACCGGGCAGCGACGACACGGGCACCGAATACACACGGCCGTTGTTGCCCCAGACGATGAGCGTGTCCACGGTGCGGCACTCGAAGGTGCCGTACAGGCCATCACCGGCCTTGAACGAAAAACTGGCCGCCTCGTGTCCGTGCCCGGTGCGGGCGCGCACCCAGCCCTTGGCCGACACTACCACCGTCACAGGTTCATCCACCACCTTGATTTCGACCACGGCCTTTTTCTCGGCCTGGATGAGTGTGCGCCGCGCATCGCCAAAGGTTTTGGCATCGGCTTCGATCTCGCGGACCATCAGGCGCTTGAGCGTGGCCGGGTTGGCCAGGATGTCTTCGAGCTTGGCCTGATCTTCCCGCAAACCCGCCAGTTCCTGCTCGATCTTGATCGCTTCCAGCCTGGCCAGTTGGCGCAGACGGATTTCCAGAATGTCTTCAGCCTGCCGGTCGCTCAAGCTGAACCGTGCCATCAGCGCCGCCTTGGGCTCGTCGCTCTGACGGATGATGGCAATCACCTCGTCGATGTTGAGCAGCACAATCTGCCGCCCCTCCAGGATGTGGATGCGGTCCAGCACCTTCTGCAGCCGGTGCTGCGAGCGCCGGGTGAGCGTGGTCTGGCGGAAGGCAATCCACTCGGTCAGCATCTGACGCAGCGATTTCTGCGTGGGCCGCCCATCCAGACCAATCATCGTCAGGTTGATGGGGGCTGACGTTTCCAGGCTGGTGTGCGCCAGCAGCTGGGTGACCAGCTCGCTGTGCTGAATACGGCTGCTTTTGGGCTCGAACACCAGGCGAACCGGCGCATCCTTGCTCGACTCGTCGCGCACCGCGTCCAGGACCGCCAGCACGCTGGCCTTGAGCTGCACCTGCTCTTGCGACAGCGCTTTCTTGCCTGCCTTGACCTTGGGGTTGGTCAGCTCTTCAATCTCTTCCAGCACCCGCTGGCTGCTGACACCGGGTGGCAATTCGGTGACCACCAGTTGCCACTGACCACGCGCGAGGTCTTCGATCTTCCAGCGCGCCCGCACCTTCAGGCTGCCACGGCCAGTCCGGTAGGCATCGGCAATGTCGCTGGCCGGGCTGATGATCTGGCCACCGCCGGGGTAGTCAGGCCCGGGCAGGATGGCCAACAGCTCGGCTTCGGTGAGCGCGGGGTTTTTCACCAGGGCTACACAGGCATCGGCCACTTCACGCAGGTTGTGGCTGGGAATTTCAGTGGCCAGACCCACCGCAATGCCACTGGCACCGTTGAGCAGGGCAAACGGCAGCCGGGCAGGCAACTGACTGGGTTCGGTGGTGGAGCCGTCGTAGTTCGGCAGGAAGTCCACCGTGCCTTCGTCAATCTCGTCCAGCAGCAGGCTGGTGATCTTGGCCAGCCGGGCCTCGGTGTAACGCATGGCGGCGGCACCGTCGCCATCGCGGCTGCCGAAGTTGCCTTGCCCGTCGATCAGCGGATAGCGCTGCGCAAAGTCCTGTGCCATGCGCACCAGCGCGTCGTAGGCGGCCTGGTCACCGTGCGGGTGAAAGCGGCCCAGCACATCGCCCACCACCCGTGCACATTTCACCGGCTTGGCCCCGGTGTTGCCGTTGGCACCACCAAAGCCCAGCCCCATGCGCGACATGCTGTACAGGATGCGGCGCTGCACGGGCTTCTGGCCATCGCACACGTCAGGCAGGGCACGGCCCTTGACCACGCTGAGCGCGTACTCCAGGTAGGCACGCTGCGCATAGGCGGCCAAGCTGTCGCCACCTTCGCCGGGCGACAAGGTCACGATGGTGGGCGCCTGCGGGGGCGGGGGTGCATCCCCGGGGGCCACGGTGGGTTCGTCGGCCTGTTGCGCGAGCTCAGCCGCCAGGTCGGCCGCTGCCTCGGAAGGGGCTGACAACGCAAGGTTGTCACTGCTGGCTTCGGTGGCGGTGGACGGGGTGGTGTCTGTCAGAGGCAAATCGTTCATCGGAAGGTCATCGGTGTCGGTGACAGCGTGCGCGCACGCTGTTGCAACGTGGACGGTGGCAGCAGGAATTCGTAAATCTGCATCACCGTGCGGACGTATTTGCGGGTTTCGGCAAAGTCGGGCACGCGCATGCCTGCACGGCGCACAGCCCCCGGCCCGGCGTTGTAGGCGGCCAGCACCAGGTCCGTGCGGGGCGCAAACTGTGCATGCAACCAGGCCAACAGCCGCGCGCCGGTGTGAATGTTGGTGCGCGGGTCGGTCAGCAGGTCTTCGACCGTGCGGCTGTCAGTGGCCTGCACCCCGTGTTCCTCGGCGGTAGCGGGCATGATCTGCATCAACCCCACGGCACCACGCGGGCTGACGGCCAGCGGGTCAAAGCCCGACTCGGCAGCAATGACGGCCTGCAGCAACTCGGGCGGCAGCCCGTGGGTGCGCGACGCCTCGCGGATGTGGTGGCGCACGGCTTTATAGGCAGGCGACACATCAAAATAAGCCAGCAAACTGGGCGGTGCGGCCACCGCGCCGGTATCGGGTGGCGTGAGGCCGGTCAGCGCAGGCGTTTCCCAACCCGAAGCCTCGGGTTGCAGCACGGGCACCGCCCGCCGTGCGCGCACCGGCGGTGCGGTATCTCCCTGGTAGAACAACTCGTAGCGTTCATCGACACGCTCGGACGCAAAATGTGCCACGCCGCGTTCGTCCACGCGCCCCCACACCTGCGCCTGCGCCGCCTGGGCGGCACACATGGCCAAGCCCAAGGCAACCATTCGACAAAACGCGGTGCACCCAGGCATGGCGATCACACATCCACCTCGACGGCATCGCCGTGCAACTCCATCAACTCGCGGCGTGCAGCTGCTTCACCTTTGCCCATCAGCTTTGCAATATGATTTTCAGTAGCAGAGAAGTCAAACGGACCAAGCGCCACCGGCAATAAACGCCTGATATCTGGATTCAACGTGGTGTCCCACAGTTGCTCGGCATTCATCTCGCCCAGGCCCTTGAAGCGGCTGATCTGGCACTTCTCGCGCGGCACGCCTTCCTTGGCAAACTTGTCCAGCGCCGCCTGCAGTTCGCCCTCGTCCAATGCGTACACCTTGGCGGCGGGCTTCTTGCCCCGCGCAGGAACATCCACACGGAACAGTGGCGGCCGTGCGACGTACACATGCCCAGCCTCGATCAGCTTGGGAAAGTGCCTGAAAAACAGCGTCAGCAACAGCACCTGGATGTGGGAACCGTCCACGTCCGCATCGCTGAGGATGCAAATCTTGCCGTAACGCAGGTTGGTCAGGTCAGGTGAATCATGTGGGCCGTGGGGATCAACCCCGATGGCCACCGAAATATCGTGAATTTCGGTGTTGGCAAAAAGCCGGTCACGGTCCACCTCCCAGGTATTGAGCACCTTGCCACGCAGGGGCAGGATGGCCTGGGTTTCCTTGTCACGCCCCATCTTGGCGCTGCCGCCCGCCGAGTCACCCTCGACCAGAAACATCTCGTTGTGGGCGATGTCACGGCTCTCGCAATCGGTCAGTTTGCCAGGCAGCACCGCCACGCCGGAGCCCTTGCGCTTTTCGACCTTCTGCCCCGCCTTCTGGCGGCTCTGGGCCGCCTTGATGGCCAGCTCGGCCAGTTTTTTGCCGTAGTCGACATGCTGGTTCAGCCACAGCTCCAGCGCCGGCTTGACAAAGCTGGACACCAGCCGGACCGCGTCACGCGAATTCAGGCGCTCCTTGATCTGCCCCTGAAACTGAGGGTCCAGCACCTTGGCCGACAGCACATAGCTCGCCCGCGCAAACACATCTTCCGGCATCAGCTTCACGCCCTTGGGCAACAGGGCATGCAGGTCGATGAAACCCTTCACCGCCTGGAACAGGCCATCGCGCAGGCCACTTTCGTGTGTGCCACCCGCCGATGTGGGGATCAAGTTGACGTAACTCTCGCGCACTGGTGAACCGTCTTCGGTGAACGCCACCGCCCACGCCGCACCCTCGCCCTCGGCAAAGTTGTCATGGCCCGCATCGGCCGCACCCTCGCCCTCGAACTGCGGAATGACGGGCTCGGCCGTCAGCGTCTGCTGCAGGTAGTCGCGCAAACCGCCTTTGAACTGCCAGGTTTGCGTGTCTTTGGTTTTTTCATTGACCAGGGTCACGCTCACCCCTGGCATCAGCACTGCCTTGCTGCGCAGCAGGTGGGTCAACTCGTTCAACGGCAACAGCGGCGACTCGAAATAGTGGGCGTCAGGCCACACACGCACCACGGTGCCCTGCTTGCGGTCGCCCTCGCCTTTGGGCGCCACCGCCAGCGGCTCCGCCACGTCGCCGCCGGCAAACACCAGCCGTGCCACCTGCCCTTCGCGGTAGCTGGTCACTTCCATGCGTGTGGACAGGGCGTTGGTCACGCTCACCCCCACACCGTGCAAGCCGCCCGAAAAGCTGTAGGCCCCGCCCTTGCCCTTGTCGAACTTGCCGCCGGCATGCAGGCGTGTGAACACCAGTTCAATCACGGGGGCCTTTTCTTCCGGGTGCAGCCCGAATGGGATACCCCGGCCGTCGTCTTCCACACTGACCGAGCCATCCGCGTGCAAGGTGACCCTGATTTTTTTGCCAAAACCCGCCAGCGCTTCGTCGGCAGCGTTGTCCAGCACTTCCTGGATGATGTGCAACGGGTTGTCCGTGCGCGTGTACATACCGGGACGCTGCTTGACGGGCTCCAGGCCCTTGAGCACACGGATAGACTGTTCCGAATAGGCGGGGGTCGATTTGACGGGTTCTGCGCGTTCCATAGGTCGCGGATTGTATGCCGATGGCATCAAACCACTGTACATAAACACAGAATAACGCAACATCCATGGCGCAGGGAGCGCCACCCGGGGCACCTGTGGCTCCGCACAGTCACCCCAGGCTCAGCGAAGCCGTCTGCAATTGACTACAGTCACGCCCATGAACACTACGTCCTACAAAATTCCGCTGTGGCAGGTGCTGGCGTGCGGTGCCGCCATCGTCACCCTGTCCATGGGCATCCGGCACGGGTTTGGCCTGTGGCTGCAGCCCATCACGCAGGCGCAGGGCTGGACGCGAGAGTCGTTTTCGTTTGCCATGGCCATCCAGAACCTGTCATGGGGCGTGTTCGGCGTGTTTGCCGGCATGGTGGCCGACCGCTTTGGTGCGTTCAAGGTGCTGTTGGTCGGTGGCGTGCTGTACGCACTGGGGCTGGCAGGCATGGCGCTGTCGCCGACGGTGTGGGCATTCACGCTGACCACAGGCATCCTGATCGGGGCGGCCCAGGCAGGCACCACCTATGCCATTGTCTATGGCGTGATCGGCCGCAACATAGCCGCCGAACGGCGTTCCTGGGCCATGGGTGTCGCCGCTGCAGCGGGTTCGTTCGGTCAGTTCCTGATGGTGCCCGTCGAAGGCTGGCTGATTGCCAGCCTCGGCTGGCAGACGGCCTTGCTGGCCCTGGCCGCCGCCGCCCTGATCATCCTGCCGCTGGCGGTGGGCCTGCGCGAACCCGTCGCCACAACGGGCAACGCCGTCACGCGAGACCAGACCATCCTGCAGGCACTGACCGAGGCCTTCCGCTACCGCAGTTTCCAACTGCTGATGGTCGGCTACTTCGTGTGCGGGTTCCAGGTCGTGTTCATTGGCGTGCACATGCCCAGCTACCTGAAAGACCAGGGCCTGGCTCCTCAGGTGGCCAGCACGGCACTGGCACTCATCGGCCTGTTCAACGTGTTCGGCACCTATGCCGCCGGGGCATTGGGGCAGCGGCTGGCCAAGCGGCACATTCTGGCGGCCATCTACCTGCTGCGCTCCATCGCCATCGTCACATTCCTGTCGGTGCCGATTTCACCCATGAGCGTGTATGTGTTTGCCGCCGTGATGGGGGTGTTGTGGCTCTCCACCGTGCCCCCCACCAACGCCGTCGTGGCGCAGATTTTTGGCCTGGCACATTTCTCCATGCTGGGCGGGTTCGTGTTCTTCAGCCACCAGATCGGCAGCTTCATGGGGGTGTGGCTGGGCGGCGTGCTCTACGACCGGACCGGCAGTTACGACATCGTCTGGTACATCGCCATCGCACTCGGCGTGCTGGCAGCCCTCGTGAACCTGCCTGTGCGCGAGCAGTCCATCCAGCGTGGCGACCTGAGGCCTGCAACGTGAACCCACGCCACTTGGGCGACTCGCCAGATGGGCCGGGCAAACCTGCCTGGACGCTCCACTGGGGGCGTTGGGCCACCGGTTTGTTGGTGGTGCTGTTGTTGTTGTTGGGTGTGTTCAGCCTTTACCTGCAACCTGATTTTTTGCTGACACTGGCTGACCAGTTGTGGGCCTGTTTCTGATTCAGCCCGAACATGATTGATCCTTCCCCTGCCAGGTCCATGGCCATCCACGGCACTGGCCAACCATCCGACTGGGTGACACGCTGGGCCCATCTGCTGCCCCCGGGTGGCCGTGTGCTCGATCTGGCCTGCGGCGCAGGCCGACATGCCCATTGGCTGGCAGTAAAAGGCCTGCGAGTGACCGCACTGGACCGCGATGTGGCGGCGCTACACACCTTGCGCACGCAGTGGCCTGCCAACGCCGAACCACCTGAGGCCGTGATCGAAGCGGACATTGAAAACCACGCCTGGCCCCTGGGGGGTGAACGTTTTGACGGCATCGTTGTCACCCACTACCTGTGGCGCCCACTGTGGCCCGACCTGCTGGCATGCCTGGCACCTGGGGGCGTGTACATCCACGAAACCTTTGCGCACGGCAACGCCAGCGTCGGCAAGCCCTCCCGCCCCGACTTCCTGCTGCAGCCGGGCGAGTTGCTGCGCGTCTGTGCGGGTCATCGCGTCGTCGCTTTCGAAGACGGTTTCTGCGCGTCACCGGACCGCTACATCCAACGCATCGTGGCGGTGCGCGAGGGCGAACGCGTCAATCCGATCGTGCCCGCCAGGTACCCCCTCGCATCCGGCAGCGCCTGACACATCCGGTTACAGCCCATCCATTTGCTTCCGGTGAGGACACCTTGCCCAGCGGTAACTGGCCATGCCTTGTCGATAGAATGTTCTGCTTTACTCCATTCCACTGAAAACAGCCATGAATCCCATCACCGGCAGCATCGTCGCCCTGGTCACCCCCATGCTTGAAGACGGCAGCGTGGACTACCCCACCCTGCGCAAGCTGATCGACTGGCACATTGCCGAAGGCACCGATTGCATTGGCGTGGTCGGCACGACAGGCGAATCACCGACGGTCAACGTCGAAGAGCACTGCGAAATCATCCGCGTTGCGGTCGAGCAGGCTGCCAAACGCGTGCCCATCATGGCGGGCTGCGGTGCCAATTCCACCGCCGAAGCCATCGAGCTGGCCCGTTTTGCCAAAACGGTAGGGGCCGATTGCCAACTGCAGGTGGTGCCCTACTACAACAAGCCCACGCAGGAAGGCCAGTACCAGCACTTCAAGGCCATTGCAGAAGCCACAGGCGACCTACCAGTGGTGCTGTACAACGTGCCGGGCCGCAGCGTGGCCGACATGGCGCATGCCACCGTGCTGCGCCTGGCGCAGCTGCCCGGCATCGTCGGCATCAAGGAGGCCACCGGCAACATCGAGCGCGCCCAGTGGCTCATCAAAGAGGCCCCCAAAGGCTTTGCCATTTATTCGGGCGACGATGCCACTGCAGTGGCCCTGATGCTGTGCGGCGGCCACGGCAACGTGAGCGTGTCTGCCAACATCGCCCCGCGCCTGATGCACGAAATGTGCATGGCCGCCATCCAAGGCGACCGTGCCAGGGCCATGGCCATCCAACTGCAGCTGCTGCCGATCCACAAGCACCTGTTTGTCGAAGCCAACCCCATTCCGGTCAAATGGGCCATGCACCGCATGGGCCTGTGTGGCCCGGCCATGCGCCTGCCCATGACCCCGCTTGAAGCCGCCAACGCACCTGTCGTCGAAGCCGCGTTGAAAGCTGCCGGCCTGTTGGCCTGATCGGCCCCAGCCTGCCACCTGCCGCCCAACCTGTCGAACCCTTCCGTCAGCACCACCATGACCCACCTCATCCAGCCGCACACCCCCCCAAACGCCCGCCGGCTGCGCACGGCATGGCCCGTCGCTGTGGTGTGCCTGGCCAGCCTGAGCGCCTGCTCCACGTTTGAAGAAACCAAGGTTGACTACACCAGCGCCAAGCGGGTCAGTTCACTTGAAGTGCCCCCAGACCTGACCCAACTCAACCGCGAAACACGTTTTGCCGTACCCGGTAACGTGGTGACTGCCAGCGGGTACCAGGCCGCAGCCCCACGGCAAACCGTGGTGACGGCTGCCAACGAAGTGGGCGATGTACGCATGGAACGTGCTGGCAACCAGCGCTGGCTGGTGGTCAAGCGCCCGGCAGACAAGCTGTGGCAACCCATGCGTGACTTCTGGCAGGAGAACGGCTTCGTGCTCATCCAGGACCAGGAGGCGCTGGGCCTGATGGAAACCGACTGGGCCGAAAACCGGGCCAAGATTCCCCAGGATTTCATCCGCAACACGCTCGGCAAGATGCTGGACAGCCTGTACTCCACGGGTGAGCGCGACAAGTTCCGCACCCGCATCGAACGCAATGCGGCGGGCGAGACCGAAATCTATGTCAGCCACCGCGGCATGGTCGAGGTGTACGCCGACAAGTCCAAAGACACCACCACCTGGCAACCGCGTCCGGCCGACGTGGCACTGGAAACCGAGTTCCTGCGTCGCATGATGGTCAAACTGGGTGTGACGCAGGAAGTGGCCAAAGCGCAGGCTGCGGCAGCACCCGTGCAGTCGCGGGCAAGATTGGTCGGCCCCACCAATGCAGCCACCTCGGTGGAAATCGACGACAGCTTTGATCGCGCCTGGCGGCGCGTTGGCCTGGCGCTGGACCGCACCGGCTTCACGGTCGAAGACCGTGACCGCGCCAAAGGCACCTACTTCGTCCGCTATGTCGAACCGGCAGACCCCAAGGCCAAAGAGCCCGGCTTCCTGAGCAAGCTTTTCACGTCAGGCAAGCCCGACGCCAAACCGCAGCAGTACCGCGTGGTGTTGCAAGGCAACGACCGTCTGACGACCCTGGTGGTCCAGAATGCGCAAGGCGGTGCCGACACCAGCGGCACCGCCAGCCGCATCATGCAGTTGCTGGCTGACGACCTGCAGTAAGCCCCGCACCTCCTGCGAATCCACCTGACACCACCCCGGCCGCTGCATCGGGACGAGGCAAAGGTTTCATCAGGCCGAGCGGATCCAGCCAGCGCTGTACCACTCGGCCAGCAGGCTGCGTGCATCGATGCTCGCCTTGGCCACGTCTGCAAGCGTGAGCGCACGCTGGTTGGCCAGTTTGCGCATCAGGCGGGCATCTGCCCCGGCTGCGCGGAAACCATCACCATTGATGTAGATGTGCCGCTCGTCGTACATCATGCGGGTGCGCCGGTCCAGCACCACGGCACCCGGCTCCCAGTCTTCATCGGCCTCTTCGAACCAGACTTTGGGTTTGGGCTCCGTCATGACCTCACCCAGGGCGCATGCCAGCGAGTCTTTGTCGGCCAGCAGGCGTTGCAACGCATCCTCGGCAAACACCTGCAGGCTTTCGGGCATGGCGGCAGGCGCATCGGTGGCAGCCTGCGTTGCGTCGCGGTAGAGGGTATCGTCTTCGAATGCCTCCGTCATGCGCAACAGCAACTCACCTGCCAGACTGGCTCGCTGCGGCACGCGGAAGCCCACCGAGTAAGTGCTGCAGTCATTGCCCTCGGCAATGCCATCGTGCGCCCAGCCCGGTGGCAGGTAAAGCATGTCGCCCACTTCGAGCACATGCTCTTCTTCCGGTACAAAGTTCGTGAGGATTTTCAGTGGCACATCGGCCTGCAGACTCAGGTCTTTCTGGCGGCCGATGCGCCAGCGTCGCTTGCCCGAAGCCTGGATGAGGAACACATCGTAGCTGTCGAAATGCGGGCCCACACCGCCCTGATCGGTCGCCCATGAAATCATCAGATCATCCAGACGTGCATCGGGAATGAACCTGAAGCGGTGCATGAGGTCACTGACCGCGTCCACGTGCAAGTCCACACCTTGCACCAGCAAGGTCCAACCCTGTTGCGTCTCGGGCGGGAATGACGCCTTGCTGAAAGGTCCATGGGCCAGCGTCCAACCCGCATCGGCACCCGCAGCGGTCTTTGCGGCTGGTGCGCGGCGTCTGGCCGCCCGTACCGCTGTACCGCCTGACGCAGCCGCAGGCTGCGCCGTTGGCGCGTAACGCGTCTGGACGATGAGCCGCGACTCGACATCCTCTTGCGCAGACAATGCGAACAGCTCCGCGCGGGACAACAAGGGCTCGAAGTTCGCGATGGCCTGTCGCACCAGCAATGGTTTTTTCTGCCAGTGCCGCTTCATGAACTGACGGGCTGACAGCCCACCCAACAGGGGCTGCGCGTCATCGACGGGAACCACAGCCGTGGTTGTGGAAGAAACAGAAGTGCCGACTCGGCCGGACGGGGTGTGTTTGCGTGTGCTCATGGGACAATTGTCCGATGAAAATCACCGAACAATGCGTCGTTGCCCTCACCTGGACGCTGAAAGACACCCTGGGCGAAACACTGGACACACTGGACGAACCGATTGAGTTCCTGGTCGGCGGCGACGACCTGCTGGAAAAAATAGAGGCTGCCCTGCAGGGCCATGTGGCAGGTGACGAAATGGAACTGCACCTGGAGCCCGACATGGCCTTCGGCGACTACAACGACCAGCTGGTGTTTCTGGAGCCCCGCAACCTGTTCCCGGCCGAATTGGAGGAAGGCATGGTGTTCGAGGGCCTGCCGCCGGGTGGCAACCCCAGCGCGCCGACCGACCTGTTGTATTTTATGACCGAGATATACCCGGAACACGTGGTGCTGGACGCCAACCACCCGCTGGCAGGCATTGCCATCCGCCTGGACTTGAAGATCCATGCCGTCCGGGAAGCCACGGTGGACGAGGTGGGCCAGGGCACACTGGGCGTCGGGTTTTTCAAAATCCAGCCGACGGCAGGCGAAGCAGACGACGGTGATGAGGGCGACGGGCCACCCGACATCACCCCCCCTGTGCGCGGTGCCACCTACAACGGGCACTTACACTGAAAAAGCACGCTGGCGCTTATTTTAATTCGCATGAGTGCTACTGAAAATGCATCTTGACACACGTGCGTTATGACATGAGTGCCATCGGTTAGTATTCAGAGACTTTTTTGGCATCCAGCGCTTATCCGCCATGGATTTGGCGCTACACCATCAGGTTTTGCCGGTTGAACCGTAGCCACCCGCCCCACGTTCGCTGGTGCCGGCAAACTCGTCCACCAGCGTGAAGTTGGCTTGCACCACGGGCACCACCACCAGTTGGGCCAACCGCTCCATCGGTTGCAGGGTGTAGGGCACATCGCTGCGGTTCCAGGCGCTGACCATCAGTTGGCCCTGGTAGTCGCTGTCGATCAGCCCCACCAGATTGCCCAGCACGATGCCGTGCTTGTGCCCCAGCCCTGACCGGGGCAGGATCAGCGCCGCATAACCCGGGTCGTTCAGGTGGATGGCCATGCCCGTTGGCACCAGGTGCCAGGCATTGGGCGCGATTTCCAGCGGCCCGTCCAGGCACGCGCGCAGGTCCAACCCGGCAGCACCGGGCGTGGCATAGGCGGGCAGGTTGTCGCGCAGGCGCGCATCGAGGATTTTCAGTTCTATGTTCATCTTCAAGCGTCAGGTACAAACGCGCAAGTGTGCCGCAAATCGCGCCGCTGACTTCGCGTGACGGAACTGGTGCCAATCGGTCCGGCCCACACCCAACAGGAAACAAAAAACCCGTGGGCCGGTTGGCCACACGGGTTTTTCTGGCAGAAGCAGACGGATGTTTACTGCTTGGGCTTGATGGCGTCCTGCAAGGCTTTCAGTGGGTCGTCCTCTTTGGCGCCTTCGGCAGGTGCTTGTCCAGCCGGGGTGTCCAACGGATTGGCTGAAGGCGCATCGTTCTGCAGGTCGGACATGTTGTTCAACATGCTGTCCACCGTCGCAGCATCTACCTCAACGGCTTTGTCCAGGTGGTCGATCACCAGACCGGGATTGAGCACAATGACCGCCACCATGATCAGTTGCAGCACAATGAAGGCAATGGACCCCTTGTAGATCTGTGCCGTGGTGACCGCCGGGATGCGCGCCTTCGTGATCGCGTCGGTGTAATCACTTCGCGGTGCCACACTGCGCAAATAGAACAACGCAAACCCGAACGGCGGCGTGAGGAAGGAGGTTTGCAGGTTCATGGCCAGGATGATGCCAAACCACACCAGGTCAATGCCCATCTTCTCGGCGGTGGGTGCCAACAGCGGCACGACGATGAAGGCAATCTCGAAGAAGTCAATGAACATGCCCAGGATGAATACCAGCAGGTTCACGAAAATCAGGAAGCCCATGGCACCGCCGGGCAGCTTGTCAAACAGGTGCTCGACCCAGAAGTGACCGTCAGCTGCGTTGAACGTGAACGAGAACACTGTGGAGCCGATCAGGATGGACAGCACAAAAATGGCCAGCTTGGTCGTGTTCTCCATCGCCTGGCGCGTCAGCTGCCAGTTCAGGCGCTTGCGCGAGCCCGCCATGATCAGCGCGCCCAGCGCACCCATGGCACCACCCTCGGTCGGCGTGGCCACACCCAGGAAAATGGTCCCCAGCACCAGGAAGATGAGCACGAGCGGCGGAATCAGCACGAAGGTCACCTGCTCGGCCAGGCGCGACAGCAGGCCAATCTTCAGCACCCGGTTGACAATGGCCAATGCCAGCGCCACAAACGATGCCACGGTGATAGACATGATGACCAGCTCATCGCCCGGCGCCGGTGTGGTGCGACCCGTCCAGCTGTTGATCATCTGCTCGTGCACCTGCGCCCAACCCCACCCGGCCAGCGCACAGACCAGGAACAGCACCCCCAGCGAGCGGTGACCGCTGGCACCTGTGGTTTCGCGGTAAATGCGTGCCTCAGGCGGCAGGGCTGGCACCCAGGTCGGCTTCACGAATGCCACCACCACGATGAACAGGATGTACAAGCCAATGAGCATGAACGCGGGCAGCATGGCACCGGCATACATGTCCCCCACCGAGCGGCCCAACTGGTCGGCCAGCACGATCAGCACCAGGGAAGGCGGCACAGCTTGTGCCAGCGTACCCGACGCCGTGATGGTGCCGGTGGCAATGGTGCGGTTGTAGCCATAGCGCAGCATGATGGGCAGCGAGATCAGGCCCATGGAAATGACGGCTGCAGCCACCACGCCGGTGGTAGCGGCCAGCAGGGCACCCACCAGAATCACCGCAATGGCCAGGCCACCGCGCAACGGGCCGAACACCTGACCCACCGTTTCCAGCAGATCCTCCGCCATGCGGCTGCGTTCCAGGATGATGCCCATGAACGTGAAAAACGGAATGGCCAGCAAGGTGTCGTTCTGCATGATGCCAAACACACGCAACGGCAACGCCTGAAACAGGGTTTGCTGGAACAGGCCCAGCTCCATCCCGATCAGGCCGAAAAACAGGCCGGTGGCAGCGAGGCCAAAGGCCACCGGAAAGCCGCTGAGCAAAAACAGCAGCAACCCCGCAAACATGAGCGGGACAAAATTGGCGGTCAGGAATGCGGTCATGTCAGTTCACCTTGGCAGCTGTGCCATTTGCATGGGCTGTTGCGCCGACGTTTGCAGCCTGCTCGGCCTGCAGGGCTTTCAGCAGTTCTTCTTCTTCGCTCGGACCCTCGTGGCCGAGGGGGTCAGACCCGGCACCTGTCAGGAACGCCAGGCGCTTGATCAACTCGGAGACGGATTGGATGGCCAGCAAAACAAACCCAGCGGGAATGAGCGCATAAATGGGCCAGCGGATGAGGCCACCTGCATTGCTTGACGTCTCGCCAGACACCCAGGCGTTGTGGAACAGCGGCCAACTGAGGTCTACCATCATCCAGCACAGCGGGAACACAAAAATCAGGATGCCCGCGATGTCGATGATGTTGCGGGTACGGGACGTGAAACGGCTGGACAGGAAGTCAATGCGGACATGCACGTTCTTCAGGAACGCATAACCCAGACCCAGCATGAACACGGCAGCAAACAGGTACCACTGGATCTCAAGCCAAGCGTTGGAGCCCACCTGGAACACTTTGCGGACGATGGCGTTGCCCGCGCTGATGAGCGTGGTCAGCAAGATGAGGTACATCATGAAACGACCGATGCGCTCGGTCAGCGCATCAATCAGACGGGAAAGGGGCAACAACGCAGACATGGGAACCTCCAGAACTCAAACGCTGCCGCCACGACAGGTGCGTGGCAGCAGACAACTTACCCGTGTGTGAACAAAAAAAACCCCGCCAACGCGGGGCTTCTTCGGTTCAGCACACCAACGACATCACAGCTTGGCGCTTTGCATGTAGCGGTCGAACTGCGCTTCGGTGAAGCGGAACCACAGGTTCTGGTCCTTGCGGAAGGAGGAGTAGTCTTCGTAAACCTTTTTCCACTTCGGGTTCTTGGTGTTGAGCTCGTCGTACAGCGCCATGGAGTGCTTGAAGGCCTCGTCCATCACATCCTTCGGGAACGGCAACACCTTGGCACCACCCGCCACCAGACGCTTCAACGCCGCAGGGTTACGCGCGTCGTAACGGGCCTGCATTTCGGTGTGGGCATAGGAGGCCGCGCTTTCAACGATGGCCTTCAACTCGGGGGTCAGGGCATCGAACGCCTTTTGGTTGATGTAGAAGTCCAACTGAGCGCCGCCTTCCCACCAGCCGGGGTAGTAGTAGTTTTTCGCGACTTTCTGGAAGCCCAGTTTTTCGTCATCGTATGGGCCCACCCATTCCGTCGCGTCGATCGTGCCTTTTTCCAGCGCCTGGTAAATTTCGCCACCGGGGATGTTCTGGGGCACACCGCCCATCATGGTCAGCACGCGGCCGGCAAAGCCGCCGATGCGCATCTTCAGGCCCTTGATGTCGTCTTTGGACTTGATTTCTTTGCGGTACCAGCCACCCATCTGCGCGCCGGTGTTGCCGCCAGGGAAGTTGACGATGTTGTACTCTTTGTAGAACTCGCGCATCAGCTTCATGCCGTTACCGTCGTAGAACCAGGCAGTCAGCTGGCGGCTGTTCAGGCCAAACGGAATGGCGGTACCGATGGCAAAGGTTTCATCCTTGCCATGGAAATAGTAAGGCGCTGTGTGTGCGCATTCAACGGTGCCCTGTTGCACGCCGTCCACCACACCGAACGCAGGCATCAGTTCGCCACCGGGGTGAACCGAAATCTCCAGTTTGCCACCCGACATGTCCTTGACGCCTTTGGCGAACACTTCGGCCGCGCCGTAGATGGTGTCCAGCGCCTTGGGGAAGCTGGAAGCCAGACGCCAGCGGATGGCAGCTTGCGCATGCACAGCGGGGGCTGCACCGGCAGCCAGCACACCGGCAATGCCAGCATGCTTGATGAGGGAACGACGATCCATAGTGTTGACTCCGTGGTTTGTTGAATCACTGACCGCGCGGCATTCAAGCCACCCGGTTGACTGCACAGTCACGGGCATTGTAGGAACGCAAGCCGCCTGTATCGTGGGGGTTTTCCCTTGAATGCACAGGCTTCTGCGATCGTTTTCAGCTTCCTGCAAGGTTCACAGGCAGTAAAAAATCAGAGTTTGAAAAAGCTTCAGCCGCAGCTGTGAATCATTTCAATGCTGCTCACCCCAGAGGCGCTTACACGTACCCGTCGCAACGACCGTACCGCCGCAGGCCACTGCGCGGTGAGTTCAGTGGTTGGTGAGCCAACGCTGGACAGACGCTTGCATACCGGCCGCATCCAGACCCTGCCCTGCCAGGAGTTTGGCAGGGTCACCATGGTCTATGAAAACATCCTGCAATCCCAGCCGCAAAACGGGTTTGCACACGTTCAGGTCTTGCAGCGCTTCGAGAACCGCAGACCCTGCACCGCCCATCAGGCAGCCCTCTTCAACGGTGACGAGGTGCGAGTGCCCGCCGGACACAAGCATCAGCAGCTCGGTGTCCAACGGCTTGGCCCACCGCATGTTGACCACCGTTGCATCCAATGCCTCGGCCGCCTTCATGGCCTCGGTCAGCAATGTGCCGAACACCAGCATGGCCACGCCGCTGCCCCCCTGGCGCCTGATCTCCCCTTTGCCAAACGGCAGCGGGTCGAGGTGGGTGGGCACCGGCGTACCTGTACCGCTGCCCCGCGGGTAGCGCACCGCGACGGGGTGGTTCTGCTCGTAGGCTGTGGTCAGCAGGGCTCGGCATTCCGCTTCGTCCGCCGGACAGGCGATCGACATGTTGGGGATGCATCGCAGATAAGCGATGTCGTAGGCACCGGCGTGCGTCGCACCGTCTGCGCCCACCAGACCGGCCCGGTCGAGTGCAAACACGACGGGCAAGTTCTGCAAGGCCACGTCATGGATCAGCTGGTCGTATCCCCTCTGGAGAAAGGTGGAGTAGATGGCAACGACAGGCTTCAGCCCCTCACAGGCCAACCCTGCCGCAAACGTGACCGCATGCTGCTCTGCAATGCCCACATCGTGATACCGGTCAGGGAAGCGGCGATGAAACTCGACCATGCCCGAACCCTCGCGCATTGCGGGCGTGATACCGACCAGACGTTTGTCGTGCGCTGCCATGTCGCACAGCCATTGCCCGAACACCTGGGTGAACGTCGTGGGGGGTGACACGGCCGGCTTGACCAAACCCACAGCGGGGTCAAACTTGCCGGGGCCGTGGTAGGCAATGGGGTCAGCCTCAGCCAGCTTGTAGCCCTGCCCCTTCTTGGTGACCACATGCAGAAACTGCGGCCCCTTGAGGTGGCGGACATTTTCCAGGGTCGGAATCAGGCTCTCGAGGTCGTGCCCGTCGATGGGGCCCACATAATTGAAACCGAACTTCTCGAACAGCGTGGCGGGCACCACCATGCCTTTGGCGTGTTCTTCCAGCCGCTTGGCCAACTCGAAAAGCGGCGGCGCGTTGCGCAGCACCTGCTTGCCCACCTGTTTGGCTGCGGCATAGAACTGGCCGCTCATCAACTGCGCCAAGTAACGGTTGAGCGCACCCACTGGGGGTGAAATGGACATGTCGTTGTCGTTGAGCACCACCAGCAGCGGCACGTCGTGCACACCCGCGTTGTTCAGCGCCTCGAATGCCATGCCAGCGGTCATGGCACCGTCGCCGATCACCGCGATGGCATGCCGGTGCTCACCTTTCTGGTGGGCTGCCATGGCCATGCCGAAGGCCGCCGAGATGGAGGTGGACGAATGCGCGGTACCAAAGGTGTCGTACTCGCTTTCGTCGCGCTTGGGAAAGCCGCTGATGCCACCGAGCTGACGCAAGGTGTGCATGCGGTCGCGCCGACCGGTCAGGATTTTGTGCGGATAGGTCTGGTGTCCCACATCCCAGACGATGCGGTCTTCGGGTGTGTTGAACACATAGTGCAGGGCAATGGTCAGCTCCACCGTGCCCAAGTTGGAACTGAGGTGCCCGCCAGTCCGGGCCACGCTTTCGAGCAGGTATTGCCGCAACTCGGCCGCCAGCCCTGGCAATTGGGCCCTGGACAGGGCCCGCAAGTCGGATGGCCGTTCGATGTAGCGCAGTAGGTTGGTCATTTGGCGTTCGCCCGTCCCTGGGTAAAAAAATGTCGCTGCATGGCTCAGAGTTGGAGGCTCAATGCGTACGCCCACCGACCAGTTCGGCCAGCGCATGCAAGGCAGCCGTGTTCGGCAATTGGCTGGCGGCCAAAGCCGCATGAGCCTGATCGATCAAGGCTGACGCGTAACTTTGCGCCCCCTGCAAACCCAACAGGCTCACGAACGTGGGTTTGTCACTTTCAGCATCTTTGCCAGCGGTTTTGCCCAGTGTCTGGGTGTCGGCGACCACATCGAGCACGTCGTCCACCACCTGAAACGCCAGGCCCAGGTGGCGGCCGTAGTCGGACAGGTGGCACAGTTGCTCAGCACCGACTTCCGCGCAGGCGGCACCCATCATCACGCTGGCCTGCAGCAGAGCACCTGTCTTCAGGCGGTGCATCCGCTCCAGCTCGGCCTGCGTCAGCTTCAGCCCCACACTGGCCAGGTCAATCGCCTGGCCACCCGCCATGCCGTGCACGCCTGCGGCCAAGGCCAGTTGCCGGCACAGATGGGCCGACAGCGCAGCAGGCAAGGCATCGTCGCCGGGCACCAGCAATTCAAACGCCAGCGCCTGCAAGGCATCGCCAGCCAGCAGGGCCTGAGCCTCGCCAAACTGGACGTGCACAGTCGGTTTGCCCCGGCGCAGCACGTCGTTGTCCATGCAGGGCATGTCATCGTGAACCAACGAATAGGCATGGATGAGTTCGACCGCACAGGCTGCGCGGGTGGCAGCGTCGTCTGACGCAGCACGGTCGGCCGGTTGCCCTGTTTCTGCAGCGGCCAACACCAACAAAGGCCGCAAGCGCTTGCCACCGTCCAGCACCGCATACCGCATGGGGTGCCCCAGATCGGCAGGGCTGTCGGCAGTCACCCAGCTGGACAACGCCATTTCCACCCGACCCAACTGGTGCGCAGTCCAGCCTGCGAAGTCGAAGGCCGCTGCCGCGGCTGGCTGACCGGGCATCAAAAGGCCTCCGTGAACCGGCACCCGCCGATCAGGCGCCCACTGTCGTCAGACCGCTTGACCTGCTGATGCAACGCGGCACGCGTCGGCGCACAAGCGGCGAACAGCTGCAAAAAAGTTGCAGCAGGCGGTGTCGGACGGGTGTGGGGCATAACCGGGAGCAGGTGCGTACGGGCAAAGCACTGATTTTAGGTGCTTCGCACCGCCAGCCTCCATGCGACCCACAAGCCCCGAAGTTTTCGAAGGGGTAAACTACGCACCCCTTTTTCACCCTCACGGGGTTGCACCAAGGATCATTTCCACCCTCCCGCGCTCATCCGATCTTCGTAATAGCGCTTACCCTGCCCCTTCATAGGGGGAGTCTTTAGGTCAGGACCTACATGTCTGATTTGAGTCTTCAGCTTCAGCAGGCCGCAAGCCAACTGCCCGTTTCAACCTACTTCGACGAGGCGCTGTTTCAGCGAGAACGGGAGACGATCTTTCAGCGTGGGCCCCGCTATGTGGGGCACATCAATTCCGTTCCCAATGTGGGCGACTACTTTGCACTGCCGCAGGAAAACGAGGGCCGCGCCCTCATCCGCACGGCCAACGGTGTGGAACTGGTGTCCAACATCTGCCGCCACCGCCAGGCCGTGATGCTCAAGGGCCGCGGCAACCTGGGCGACAACGCCAAGGGCCATGCCGGCGGCAACATCGTTTGCCCGCTGCACCGCTGGACTTATGCCGGCGGCTCCGGCCTGAGCAAAGTCGGCGAACTCGTCGGCGCGCCCCATTTCGCCCAGGACCCCTGCCTGAACCTGAACCGCTACCCGCTTCGCGAGTGGAACGGCATGCTGTTCGAAGACAACGGCCGGGACATCCAGGCCGATCTGGCCGACATGGGCCCTGCCCAGACGCTGAGCTTCGAGGGCATGGCGCTGGGCCACGTCGAGCTGCACATGTGCAACTACAACTGGAAGACCTTCATCGAGGTCTATCTGGAGGACTACCACGTGGTGCCTTTCCACCCGGGCCTGGGCAACTTCGTGACCTGTGACGACCTGAAGTGGGAATTCAAGGCCGAGTATTCGGTGCAGACGGTCGGTGTAAAGCAGACGCTTGGCGGTTCGTCGGGCAGCCCGGTGTACCAGCGCTGGCAAGAGGTGCTGATGCAGTACCGCAACGGCGAACTGCCCGAGCGCGGTGCCGTGTGGCTGACCTACTACCCCCACATCATGGTGGAGTGGTACCCCCATGTGCTGACGGTGTCGACCATGCACCCGGTTGCCACCGACCGGACGCTGAACATGGTGGAGTTTTACTACCCGGAAGACATCGTGGCCTTCGAACCCGAGTTCATGGAAGCGCAACGCGCCGCCTACATGGAAACCTGCATCGAAGACGACGAAATTGCCGAACGCATGGATGCCGGGCGCAAGGCCCTGTGGTTGCGCGGCGACAACGAGGTCGGCCCCTACCAGAGCCCGATGGAAGACGGCATGCAGCACTTCCACGAGTGGTACCGGCGCGAGATGGGGCTGGCGCCGGAGCGGGACTGACGGCCGCGGCCCGCGGGCGCGGGCGGCATCCGGGCTAGGAGTCTGGGCGGCAGACGGTTGCAGCAAGCTGAGAAGTAGTTGCCTGAGGCGCTGCAGGCTGTCAAATGCGGTTGCAGCCAGAGGCATTGGCTGCCGGCCGGCCGTCGCCGGTGTGGTTGTCGCGCACCAACCGCTGCGCCAGGGGCCGTGAACCCCTGCGACGGCCTACATCGCTGCCATCCTTCGCAGGTTCAACGCCAGACACACGAGCTTCCACTCCGCCTGGACACGGTGCAGCCCGCGCAGACTGAACTGACGGAACCCGAGCACGTTCTTGATCCAGCCATTGGGTGGCTCGGCGATCCACTTGCGGCGGCGGTACGCCGCCTTGCCTTCGTCGGTCTGCAGCTTGGCCGCCATCGCGGCGGTGTGGGGTGATCGCTCGGGATCGAAGCGAAGGGCCTGCTTGCCCTCGCGCCCCAGCGCCACCACCAGATCGCAGCCATTGCCCGCCAGCGCCTCGAACACCGCCTCAGCCTTGTAACCGGTGTCGGCCAAGGCCTGCTCGGGCACCGCGCCCAGGTTGTCCTTCACGGCCTGCAACATCGTGGGCAGTTCACCCGCGTCGCTGGCGTTGTTGGTCAACTCCGCAGCCACGATGATGTGCGCCGCATCGTCCACCGCCGTCTGCGCGTTGTAGCTGGCGTCGAAGCCGCCACCGGCGCGCTTCATGATGCGGCTGTCCGGATCGGTGAAGTTGTCCTGCGCCTTGTCCTCGGGCACGCCGAACTCACGCTTGTAGCGCCCGCCGCGCGGCGGCTCGTCGGGGTCGCGCCCGCGTTCAAGGTCGGCGTCGCGCTGGCGCTGCTCCAGACGCTGGCGGGCTTCAGCGATGGCAGCCAGTCGCGCCTCGCGCCGGGCGATCTCGGCCGGGATGTCCATCTCCGGTTCGTTCTTCTCGGCCTCGTCGGTCTGCTGTGCGCGCTTGAGCAGTGCGTCGATCTGGGCCTTCAGTTCGGCCTCGGTCTTGAGCATGTGACCATAGCTCATGGCCTTGTGGCGGCTCGCATTGGCCTTGACCTTGGTGCCGTCCACCGCGATCGTGCCCAGCTTGACCAGACCCATCTCGCGCGCCAGCCGCACCACCTGCACGAACAGCTCCGACAACTCCTTCAGGTGCCAAGCCCGGAAGTCGCGGATCGTGCGGTGCGCGGGGAAATTGCCAGCGGCCAGTACCCGGAACGCCACATCCTCGTGCAGCTTCTTGGCGATCTTGCGCGAACTGAAGACACCCGTGGCGTAGCCGTACACCAGCACCTTGACCATCATGGCCGGGTGGAACGGTTGGTTGCGCGGGCCGTCCTTGTCGTAGCGGGCGTGGAATGCACCCAGTTCCAGCGTGTCCACCGTATCGCTGATGAAGTGCGCCAGGTGCCCCTCGGGCAGCCAGTCCTGGATCGCCTCGGGCAGCAACAGCATCTGCTGCGGTTCGTACGGGAGGTAGTTCGCGGCCATGGCCACGAAACGTACCTCATCCTTCATCCGCAGTCAGGGACTTCCCTTCTGCCGCCCAGACTCCTAGGGGTGGGGGAGAGTTGCAATGGGAGGAGGTACGCGGCCCGGCATCAGGTGCGCGCCACCGAGGGCGGTGATGCCACGCTGGCGATCCATCTGCGCAACTCGGACAGGGACTGGAGGCCGACGCGCACGCCGCGGATGCGCTCGTCGTCCAGCAGGACGAGCGTCGGCACGCTGCGAACGCCGAAGGCATGCGCCGCGGCCGGTGCCTGGTCGATGTCGACCTGGATCACTGCCAGGTGGCCGCCGGCTTCGTCCGCCAGCGCTTCGAGGCTGGGTGCCAGGGCGCGACAAGGCGCGCACCATGTTGCATAGAAGTCCACCAACACCGGGCCTTGGCTCTGAGTCAGGGCTGCGGCCAGATCGCGATCGTCGCGATGTCGGATCTTGCCCACGGTCAGGCGCACGGCTGGGACGGGACCGCGGGGAAGTCGAACGCGGTACCGGCGAGGGGGTAGGTTTTGCTCAAGGGGGCTCTGCGGGTCATGACGGGGCTCTTGGGTTGGCGCGGAGAAGTCCACGTCTGGCACTTTGCCGAGGTCACGAATACGCTTGGCACCAGAGAGTGCTTACTTGGATACCATTCGTCTCATGGCTGACCGCCTCGCCCCTCTGCTCGCGCGCTTCCACCTGTCTGCTTCGGTGTTTCACAGCGGCGCGCTTTGCGGCTACGCAAGCTACGACGAGAGCGAAGGCGTGGGCCATCTGCATCTGGTCGAGCGCGGCACCTTCTTCCTGGCATCGCGCGCGGGCGGTGAACTCGAACGGCAGCCTGTCCCGGCCCTGGTGCTGTTTGCCAAGCCCACCTCGCATCGGCTGTTCGTGCCCGAAGACGACGAAGCCACCCTGCTGTGCGCCACGGTGCGTTTTGGCGGCGGCGGCGATCCGATCTCACGTTCGTTGCCTTCGCCGCTGGTGATCGATCTGCTCGCGGCGCCCGCCCTGCACGGAATCGCGCGCCTGCTGTTCGAGGAGGCCTTCAGCACCCGGTGCGGCAGGCAGCAGGCGCTCGATCGCCTGGCCGAACTGCTGCTGATCCACGTGCTGCGCCATGTGCTGAGCGCCGGTCTGGTCGAGCGGGGCGCCTTCTCCGGCCTTGGCGACCCGCAGCTGGCCAAGGCGCTGGTGGCTGTACATGCACAGCCAGCCGAGCCTTGGACGCTGGAGCGGCTGGCCCAGGTGGCTGGCATGTCGCGCGCTCGCTTCGCGGCGCACTTCCATGAGGTTGTCGGACAGACCCCGGGGCACTACGTCGCGGGCTACCGTGTGGCACTCGCCGAGGCCGCCCTGCGTCGGGGGCGACCGGTCAAGCACGTCGCGGCCGACGTCGGTTATGCCAGCGCGTCCGCGCTGGCACGGGGCCGCGTCCCCCCCCCGGGGGGGGGGCGCCGCGCCGCCGCGCCCCCACCCGCGCCGCGCGCCGCCCCGGCGGGGGGGGGGCGGCGGAAAGGAGGGGCGGGCGGCCGGCGCCCCTTCCCCCCGATATCGCGCAAGCCCCCCGCCGCTTCCTCGACTCGCCG
>DDUQ01000136.1:6627-7865 GCA_002344885.1 Comamonadaceae bacterium UBA2334 | reverse complement strand
CGCATCAAGGACCTGCGCACCAACGTCGAAATCTCAGCCACCCAGAAAGTGCTGGATGGCGACCTCGATGCCTTCATCGAAGCCAGTCTGAAGCAAGGCGTCTGACCCCACGGGTAGACCCAACGTTCATCCCGACGTTCGACCTCCGCACCCTGCCCGACCCTTTGTGAACCCGGGCAGCCTCCCCCTACTCCACACAAGGACCGTCCATGTTGTCATTTCGAGAAGGCCCGTCCGTCCTCGTCAAGCGCGAGGACTACACCGCACCCGCCTACTGGGTTGACACGGTTGACCTGACATTTGACCTTGACCCGGCCAAAACCCGCGTGCTCAACCGCATGCGCGTGCGCCGCAACCCGGATGTGCCGCCGCAACCCCTGCGCTTGGACGGCGAAGACCTGAACCTGGCCCGTGTACTGGTCAACGGCCAGGGCACCAGCTTCAAGATGGAGGGTAGTCAGCTCGTGCTGGCCAACCTGCCGGAGGGCAATGAGCCGGTCGACCTGGAAATCTTCACCACCTGCGCACCGGCCAAAAACACCAAGCTGATGGGCCTCTACGTCAGCCAGGACACCTTCTTCACCCAGTGCGAGGCCGAAGGCTTCCGCCGCATCACCTACTTCCTGGACCGCCCGGATGTGATGGCCAGCTACACGGTCACATTGCGGGCCGACAAGCTGAAGTACCCCGTGCTGCTGTCCAACGGCAACCTGGTGGAAGAAGGCCCACTGGAAGACGGCCCCAATGGCCCCCGGCACTTTGCCAAATGGGTAGACCCGCACAAGAAACCCGCCTACCTGTTCGCCCTGGTGGCGGGCAGCCTGGTGTGCCGCAGCCAGCCCATCCGCAGCCGCAGCGGCACCGACCACCTGTTGCAGGTGTACGTGCGCCCCGGCGACCTCGACAAAACCGAACACGCCATGAACTCGCTCATGGCATCCATTGCCTGGGACGAAACCCGCTTTGGCCTGCCGCTGGACCTGGAGCGCTTCATCATCGTCGCCACCAGCGACTTCAACATGGGCGCGATGGAAAACAAGGGCCTGAACATCTTCAACACCAAGTACGTGCTGGCCAACCCCGCCACGGCCACCGACGTGGACTTTGGCAACGTGGAAAGCGTGGTGGCCCACGAGTATTTCCACAACTGGACCGGCAACCGCATCACCTGCCGCGACTGGTTCCAACTTTCCCTGAAAGAAGGCCTGACCGTCTTCCGCGACCAGGAATTCAGCATG
>DDUQ01000136.1:0-6410 GCA_002344885.1 Comamonadaceae bacterium UBA2334 | reverse complement strand
CTGACCGTCTTCCGCGACCAGGAATTCAGCATGGATATGGCGGGCAACCCCTCGGCCCGCGCCGTCAAGCGCATTGAAGATGTGCGGGTGCTGCGCACCGCGCAGTTCCCCGAAGATGCCGGTCCCATGGCCCACCCCGTGCGCCCGGACAGCTACCTGGAAATCAACAACTTCTACACCGTCACAGTCTACGAAAAAGGCGCCGAAGTGGTGCGGATGATGCAGACCCTGGCCGAAGACGCTGACCAGGGCGTGTCCAGCCGGGCCGGTTTTGCACGTGGCATGAAGACTTACTTCGCCCGCCACGATGGCCAGGCGGTGACGTGCGACGACTTTGCCAGCTCAATAGCCGATGCCAACCCGGGCAGCGCACTGGCCACGCACCTCACGCAGTTCAAACGCTGGTACGCACAGGCCGGCACACCACGCGTCGCTGTGCAGGGCCATTTCGATGCCGAGTCGGGCACCTTCGCCCTCACCTTCAACCAGAGCTGCCCGGCCACCCCCGGCCAGCCCAGCAAGGCCCCCTTCGTCATTCCGATGGCCATGGGCCTGCTGGGCAAGGATGGCGCGGCCTTGCCGGTCCGCCTGCAAGGCGAGCCTGCCGATGCGCCCGCAGCCACCACCCGCACGTTTGTGCTGACCGAAGCCAGCCAGACCCTGGTGTTTGCGGGCTTGACCGAAGCCCCGGTGCCCTCGCTGCTGCGGGGATTCAGCGCACCCGTGCAGCTGGACATCGAGCTCAACGATGACCAGCTGCTGACCCTGCTGGCGCACGACGAAGATGCCTTCAACGGTTGGGAAGCCGGGCAACGCCTCGCCCTGCGCATTGCCATTCAGTTGATAGCATCGGAGGCAGACATATCAAGCGGTGGCATGCAGAAAAGCTCTTACATCGAAGCCATGCGTTCCGTGCTGCGACACCCGGAGCTGGATGCCGCCTTCAAGGAGCTGGTGCTGACGATGCCATCCGAGACCTACATCGCCGAGCAGCTCGACGTGGTCGATCCGCAGCGCGTGCACGCCGTCCGCGAGGCCATGCGCGCAGGGCTGGCCCTGGCCCTGCATGACGACTGGGCGTGGGCATACGGAGCACATCAGACACAGGGCGGCTACTCGCCCGACGCGACGTCCAGCGGCCGCCGCGCATTGGCCAACCTGGCGCTGCAGCACCTGTGCCTGGCCGCCACCCTGCGCAACGAAACCGTCTGGCCGGGCAAGGCCTTGCAACGCTTCAAGGACGCGACCAACATGACCGACCGCTTCGGCGCCGTGTCCGCACTCGTGCACGCGGGTCATCCGCTGGCACAGCAGGCCCTGCAACGCTTCCACGCCATGTTCAGGGACGAGGCGCTGGTCATCGACAAGTGGTTTGCCTTGCAGGCCGGCTGTACCGACCGCAACGGCCAGGTGTTGCCCCAGGTGCGCCGCCTGATGAGCCACCCGGACTTTCACATCAAGAACCCCAACCGGGCCCGCAGCCTGGTCAGCACCTTCTGCCAGGGCAACCCTGCCGGCTTTCACCGCATGGACGCGGCCGGATACGTGTTCTGGAGTGACTTGGTGCTGGAACTGGACGGCTTCAACCCGCAGGTGGCCGCCCGTCTGGCCCGCGCACTCGACCGCTGGAAGAAACTGGCTGAGCCTTACCGCGCAGCCGCGCAGGAAGCTATCAAACGCGTGGCCGCACATGCCAACCTGAGCAACGACGTGCGCGAAGTGGTCAACCGCGCGCTGGCCGACTGAACCCACCTACCCGTCGCACACACCGAACTTTCAAGGAGAACCACATGGCAGGCAAAGTTTCACTGACCCGCTACCTAGTCGAACAACAACGCGAAAAAGGTCACATCGAACCACACCTGCGCTTGCTGCTGGAAGTGGTGGCTCGCGCCTGCAAGCGCATCAGCCAGGCTGTCAACAAAGGCGCGCTGGGCGGCGTGCTGGGTGGGGCCGAATCCGAGAACGTTCAGGGCGAGATGCAGAAGAAGCTCGACATCATTGCCAACGAGGTGCTGATCGAGGCCAACGAATGGGGCGGCCACCTGGCGGCCATGGCTTCGGAGGAAATGGACAGCATCTACGTGGTGCCCAACCGCTACCCTCAAGGCGAATACCTGCTGCTGTTCGATCCACTCGATGGCTCCAGCAACATCGACGTGAATGTCAGCATCGGCACCATCTTCAGCGTCCTGAAAAAGCCCGAAGGCGACCGGGGTGTGGAGGAAGCCGATTTCCTGCAAACCGGCAACCGGCAGGTGGCCGCAGGCTACTGCGTGTATGGCCCACAGACCACCCTGGTGCTGACCGTGGGCGACGGCGTGGTGATGTTCACGCTTGACCGCGAACAGGGCTCGTTCGTGCTGACCGACGAGAACGTGCAGATTCCGGCCGACACCAAGGAATTCGCCATCAACATGAGCAACATGCGCCACTGGGCACCCCCCGTGAAGCGCTACGTTGACGAATGCCTTCAAGGCAAAGAAGGCCCTCGCGAGAAGGACTTCAACATGCGCTGGGTCGCCAGCATGGTGGCCGATGTACACCGCATCCTGACCCGTGGCGGCGTGTTCATGTACCCCTGGGACAAGCGCGAACCCGACAAAGCCGGCAAGCTGCGCCTGATGTACGAAGCCAACCCCATGGCCTGGCTGGTGGAACAGGCTGGCGGCGCGGCAACAAATGGCAAGCAACGCATGCTGGACGTACCGGTCACCAAACTCCACCAGCGCGTCCCGGTTTTCCTGGGGTCCAAGAATGAAGTTGACCGCGTGACCGCCTATCACAACGAGCTATAATCTAAGGCTTCGCCGGTGTAGCTCAGTCGGTAGAGCAGCTCATTCGTAATGAGAAGGTCGGGGGTTCGATTCCTCTTTCCGGCACCAATAAAATCAACGACTTACGAGTCGTCGTTGCCCCAAGTGCAGTCTCCTGTCACACTCAAGTCACAGTAGACGGCACAACACGGCAACACTGTCCATCAATGGACTTGTCTCTCCAGCCAGTTTTTGTGCCGTCACCTTTCGCTGACCACACAAGAAACCCCACATGGCTGCAATCCGCGAACGCAAAGACCAGAACGGCAAAGTGAGCTACCAAGCTCAAGTCCGTATTCAAGGCTACCCGCCCCAGTCGAAGACTTTCCTGCGAAAGACCGACGCAAAACAATGGGCCATCCAGACTGAAACCGAAATCCGGACTGGAATGACCATTCGAAAAAGTTTAGCCAGCAAGCACACCATGCGTCAGATGCTGGAACGTTATCGAGACACCGTGTTGATCGACAAAGCAGGCGGCGGCAAAGACCATAAGACTCATATTGCGTGGTGGATTGACGAGCTTGGCCCCTACGCACTGTCTGAAGTCACAACTGACGTTGTGACACGGAGCATCGACAAGTTCAAAAAAACGAAGACGCGGCTCGGCACACCACCAGCGCCAGCAACAGTGATGCGGTACATGATGGCCTTGTCACATGCATTCACAGTGGCCCGAAAGCAGTGGCACTGGTGCGAGTCGTCACCCGTTGAAAACGTGCAACGACCAAAGATCAAGAACGAGCGGACACGCTACCTCACAGACCAGGAACGGGCAGACTTGCTTGCTGCGTGCAAAGCATCACGCAACCCTGACCTCTATTTGGTGGTTTTGCTGGCTATCTCCACTGGCATGCGCAAGGGCGAAATCATGGGTATGCGCTGGCAGGACATTCATGAATCGGCAGAGCAAAACTTCACGCGAGTTCACCTGACCAAAACCAAGAACGACAAGGCGCGGTCAGTGCTTATCACCTCCCCTGCCCTCGAACTTCTGGAAGCTCGTCGAAAAGTGGTGGTTGAGGCCAACAAGGGCAAACCAGCCGTTGGCCTGATATTTCCGAGTTCAGTCGATGCTGAGCAACCAGTCGATCTGCGCAAGCCATGGCTCTCGGCACTGAAGGCTGCTGCCATCGAGGAATTTCGTTTTCACGACTTGAGGCACACCACAGCAAGTTACCTTGCGATGGACGGGGCTAGCTTGCTCTCAATCAGCAAGGTACTTGGGCACCAAACCACCAAGATGACAGAACGATATTCACACCTTGCAACGTCGCATATCGACGATGTAGTGCGAAGCATGAACGCCAAAAAGTTTGGTACCTTGCCAAAGCAAGAAACGACTTAAATGTTTCGCCATTGCCACGGTGAATGTCGCATCAGATCAACGGGGCCTGCTGGGGTGTCCACTGAAACAAAGGTTTAAAGTTGAAGCGGCATGATGAAGCCAGCGTAGCGACCTCGGGAGGGATGCATCTTCGTCTGGTAAAGGTGCTTCCCCTGTTGCCGCTTGAGCAAATCAAGCACGTGTTCCTTGCGGGAATGAAAACGATTGCTTGAACCCCATGCAATGACAACTATTTCGGATTCCATAATCGCCGCAGCAATAGCTTGATCATTCCGGGAGCCAATATCCGAGGGCAGGCCTTCAAAGTCGTTGGTCTGTATGCGAGCAAACTGGTTAACCACAATAAGGCGCCCAACGTTATCAAATTCTGGTAGGTTAAGCTCAAAGATATTCTTTTCAAGAAATTGCACTGACTTGTCAGCCTCTTCTGCCCCGGCGTAACTGGGATTCTGCATAACAACGCAGACGGTTTTCGAGGATTCCGTTGCACCATGTTTCTTGACTTCGAGACGATACCGATACCGAACTCCAGCCTCCGTTGAAAAGTCTGCGATGGCGGAAACGTTCTTTATGTGTAGATAACGCATTTGATTGATCTTTGAAATCAAAAGCTGCCTCAATGCAAGATCGGAAGGCAGTCTGAGTATTCAATATGGAATCGCCTTACGTGTTCCATGTTGTGTGGGTTACCAGTCAAGATGGCAATCAGTTGGGTGGCGAGTGCCACTATTGCGTTGGAATTTCGTACAACGTCGTAAGTTAGTTGGGCAGGGTAACCAACGAGCGTTCGAGATAACGGATGAAGACCGCCGTGGGTGTAACTGTTCATAGCCTTCCAAGTCACGTCGCGGTACTGCTTAAGTTGCTCAACGATAGGCGCGGGGGCCGTGCTGCTTTTCTCAAGTTCCTTCAACATTTCGGCCAGCATCAAACCCTCATTGGCCCGCTTCGCACTCTCCACAGTCAGCGGCTCACTGAGCTTCTCGACCCATGTATCACTGGCTGCATACAGCAGCCAGATTCCACGAACCAAACTTTCAAATTGGGGCCGCATCAGGGTGAAAGCTGAAGGGTAGTAACCTCGACTGATAAGAACGAGTGCACCGGTGGCATGTTCCAAAGAAAGCATCCCAGCTTGGAAGGCAACCAAGTACCGCTTACCGTCAGCAGGAATCAAACCGCTGGCAAATTCGTGTACATCAGCTTGAAACCCACCAGACCGTTCGAGTAATACCTTGAGTTTTTCGTCGCTCATATACGTGCTTATGTAGCCTGCCATATGGCAGGCGATTGTTCGTCATTGGCTGGTCGGCTTGGAAGCCGATTGAAACTATGCCAATTCAGGCATTTAAATACACATAGACGCTAGCCCGAGAGATGCCAAGCGTCTCCGCAATCTCAACTTTTGACAAGCCATCTGCTGCCATTTTTTTCAACCGTGCGATTTCGGCTTTATCTAGTGCTTTCTTTCTACCTTTGTAAACGTTCTTTGTCTTGGCGATGACGATGCCCTCTCGCTGGCGTTCCTTTATCAGCGCACGTTCAAATTGACCAACAGCACCCAACAATTGCAGCATAAGCGTTGAATACGCCGTCTGGTGCGCATCGGTGCCGGTTGTTAGGGGATCAAACCGCAAGTTTTCCTTCACAAACGTCACGCTGATGCCCTTAGCAGTCAGCCGCTCAACCACGTCTTGTAAATCCCGCAAGCTGCGAGATAGTCTGTCCATGCTGTGCACATAGATTTGGTCTCCTTCGCGCACAAATTCGAGCATGGCTTGCATTTGTGGACGGTCAGTATTTTTGCCGCTGGCCTTGTCGGCGAAAATCTTGTCTAGCTCTATGCCGTCGAGCTGGCGAGCATCGTTCTGATCGACGCTACTGACGCGAACATAGCCGATGCGCTTGCCGTCACCGCCGTTTGTCTTCTTGGTAACCATTTCATACTCCATTCAAATAGTGGTTTCAAGTGTCTATTTGAATTCTAGAGTTATTCTGGAATTTGTCAATTAATGCATTCATGCACCCTAAATAGACACATTTCAGGTCTTTCTAAACTGTCTATTTAGCGTGTACTTGAAGTAGACAGAGTTTGAGATCAGCTTGGTATAGAAAAATGAAATGGAAATTGCTTAGAAACTAGAGAGATCAATAGTTTTCATCAGCTCATATTCTATGAATAAGCACATATCAACTTCTACACCAATGGCACGATCATGGTGCACCCGAGTTCGACAGCAATTCCC
>DDUQ01000084.1:81333-112517 GCA_002344885.1 Comamonadaceae bacterium UBA2334 | reverse complement strand
GCGGTGGTGGTGCCGTCGCCAGCGTTGTCAGAGGTTTTGGAAGCGACTTCCTTGACCATCTGGGCACCCATGTTCTGGAGTTTGTCTTTCAGCTCGATTTCCTTGGCCACGGATACGCCGTCCTTGGTCACGGTGGGAGCACCGAACGAGCGCTCCAGCACCACGTTGCGGCCTTTGGGGCCCAGGGTCACTTTGACCGCATTGGCCAGGATGTTCACGCCTTCAACCATGCGTGCGCGGGCTTCGCCGCCGAAAACTACGTCTTTTGCTGCCATGTTTGGCTCCTGCTAAAAAATTTTGAAATGAAAACAGCTTTTGGCGCTTATGTGGCGTCAGTATCAGCTATCAAAATTACTTCTCGACGACCGCGAACAGGTCGTCTTCTTTCATGACCAGCAGCTCGTTGCCGTCGAGCTTGACGGTTTGGCCGCTGTACTTGCCGAACAGCACGCGGTCGCCAACCTTGACGGTCAGTGCCTTGGTTTCGCCTTTGTCGTTGGTCTTGCCGGGGCCGACAGCCAGGATCTCGCCCTGGTCAGGTTTTTCAGCGGCAGCATCGGGAATGTAGATGCCTGAGGCGGTGCGGGTTTCGCTTTCAACGCGTTTGACGATCACGCGGTCGCCGAGAGGACGCAGGTTCATAACATCTCCTATGGATAAGAACTTCAATGGATAAATGAAGGCGCGCTTGTTTGCCGGTGAAGGCGGCGCGGGCCTCGTGGCATTTGGCCAAACGAACACGACAAGCGATCGTTTGTTAGCACTCAATGCCAGCGAGTGCTAATCATAAGGGCTGTCGAAGACATTTCAAGAGGGTGGATAAAAAAGGCAGCGCTCAAAATGGGTTTGTGCACAGATGGTGAAAGGTCGCGCGGTTGCTTCACGATAATGCTCACCAGAATGACAATGCCCGAACCTGATTCAGCTTTGAGACGTCGCTTGCTTTGCCAGGCCGCGGCGGGGTCCTTGGTGTTGGCGCTTTATGGCTGCAGCACGCCCCGTGTATCGACACCATCGCGCCCATTGCCGCCCGCACCGACTGAGCCTGATGCTACGCAACGCGCGCCAGACGAATCACCCCCACCTTCGGCAGCACAGGCGGTCGCGATTCATGCCATGGGGCTGGTCGGTACGCCGTATCGGTATGGGGGCAACACACCGGAGTCGGGTTTCGATTGTTCGGGGTTGATTGCATACGTGCACTGGCATGCGGCACGCGTGCGCACCCCCCGTTCGGTCGCTGAGCTGAGCAGTTGGGGGCAGCCGGTGCCGATACACGCAGCCCGAACGGGCGATCTGGCAGTCTTCACGGTCAAAGGTCGCACTAACCATGCGGGCATCTTTGTGGGCAACGGTCGTTTTGTGCACGCGCCATCGACTGGTGGCACGGTGAAAATGGATCGTCTGGACAGCGGGTACTGGTCGCGCCAGGGATTGTCTTTCCGCCGCACAGTTGTGTGATGCCTTTAGGGCGGTGGGCTGGAGCGCAGCGGTGGTGTACAGCAGCGCCGAAACGCGGCACCGATGCTGTGCGGATCGGGTCAATACCGGGGGGCAATTGAGCGAAGGTGACCCAATTCGCGACGCAGGCGTGACTGCTCCCAATCGAGGTCTCTCAGGTGCTCGCGCAAACGGTGCCGCTCTTTGTCGGTCTGTGCTTGTCGCAACTCGCGCTCTAGGCGGTTGATCTCGGAGGTGTTGCTGTCCAGGCGCGACTGGAGTCGGTGGATGTCGGCGCCGGCCCGGTAAGCAGGCAGAAACGCTTCTTCGCCCCGCCCCCGGCAAACGCCCTGGTAGCTACGGCCTGCCAGGCCTTCATTCCAACCGACACTGGGTACACAGTAGGCTCGCACCCCGCGATCCCAGCCAGCTCGCCAGATGTCGGCCAAAGGCCGGATACCAGTTTTTGCGCAGGCCTCGGCGTGTTCGGCCAGCCTGCTTTCGGGGTGACCTGCCGCACCGTCCTTGTACCCCAGCCGTCCCCAATCAGCAGTCTTGCATTCTTCCTCGCTGAGTGTGGCGCAGCCGCTAAGCCATACGACTGTGCCGGTCAGCAGAATCCAGGCCAAGGATTTTGGGTTGCGGTGCATGACAAACTCCTTTTGGAGAGGCTGGGTACAGGCCGCTTTATTTCAGACCTGCAGCGGCTCGCAGGGTTTGAGCCTTGTCTGTACGTTCCCAAGTGAATTCGGGTTCTTCACGGCCGAAGTGGCCGTAGGCAGCTGTCTTGCTGTAGATGGGTCGCAGCAGGTCCAGCATCTGGATGATGCCCTTGGGCCGCAGGTCGAAATGGGCTTCCACCAGCTTGGCGATCTCGGTGTCAGGGATCACGCCCGTGCCTTCGGTGTAGACCGTGATATTCATGGGCTTGGCCACGCCAATGGCATATGCCACCTGAATCTGGCATTGCTTGGCCAGTCCGGCAGCGACGATGTTCTTGGCCACGTAGCGGGCGGCATAAGCGGCCGAGCGGTCCACTTTGGAGGGATCCTTGCCACTGAACGCACCGCCCCCGTGAGGACAGGCACCGCCGTAGGTGTCCACGATGATCTTTCGGCCAGTCAGGCCACAGTCGCCCTGCGGACCGCCAATCACAAAGCGCCCGGTGGGGTTGATGAGGTAACGGGTGTTCTGCAACCACTCTTTGGGCAGCACGGGCTTGATGATTTCTTCGATCACCGCCTCAATGAAGCTGTCTTTCATCTTGGTGGCGGTTTCGCTCTGGTCGGGGCTGTGCTGGGTGGACAGCACCACGGTGTCGATGCTGTGGGGTTTGCCGTCTACGTAGCGCATGGTCACCTGGCTCTTGGCATCTGGGCGCAGGAAAGGCAGGCGACCATCTTTGCGCAACTGGGCCTGGCGTTCGACCAGACGGTGCGCGTAGTAAATGGGCGCGGGCATCAGTTCGGGTGTCTCGTCGCAGGCGTAGCCGAACATCAGGCCCTGGTCACCGGCACCGATGTTCAGATGGTCGTCTGACGCATGGTCCACGCCCTGGGCGATGTCGTTGCTCTGCTTGTCATAGGCCACCAGCACCGCGCAGCCTTTGTAGTCGATGCCGTACTCGGTGTTGTCGTAGCCGATGCGCTTGATGGTGTCGCGCGCCACCTGGATGTAGTCCACGTGTGCGTTGGTGGTGATTTCACCGGCCAGCACCACCAGACCGGTGTTGGTCAGGGTTTCCGCGGCCACGCGGCTGCGGGGGTCTTGGGTGAAGATGGCATCCAGAATCGCGTCAGAGATCTGGTCGGCCACCTTGTCGGGGTGGCCTTCAGAGACGGATTCGGATGTGAAAAGAAAATCGTTCGCCATGTGAATAAACTCCTGTTGTTGGACCAAGGCGTTTCGCCTGGTGCCGGAGCGCTGGCGAACGCTTTAGCGGTGGTGTTGGCATCAGCGGTCTGCCAATGCCCTGCAGAGCTCCGTGCCCTGCGTCGTCCCGCAAGTTGTTCAATAACTCGACGACGGGAAAAGTGTATATCAACTCATTCAGCGATTACCTGCCGATTTTTTTGCGTCCTTCAATGCCGTGACATTTCTGTTTCGATTTTTCAGCTATTGGCCTTTGTGGGCGCTACATGCTTTGGGCTCGGTGATGGGCTGGGTTGTGTTCCTGGCCTCTGGGGTGTACCGACGCCATGTGATGGCACACGCAGCCCTGGCGGGTGTTTCACGGTGGGTGGCGCTTGCATCGGTGGCGCAAGCGGGAAAGATGGTGGCCGAACTGCCACGCTTGTGGTTAGGTCGGCCGGTGGGCGTTGAAATGACCGGTGCCGAGCACATTGAAGCGGCGCAGGCCAAAGGGCACGGTATTCTTTTCCTGACACCTCACATGGGTTGCTTCGAGATCACGGCCAGTGCCTATGCCGCACGTTACGGTAGCCAACCCGGTCGCAGCATGACGGTGCTGTTTCGTCCGTCCAGGCAGGCCTGGTTGCGCCAAATTGTGGCTACGGCACGCCAGCGGCCGGGACTGGATACCGCGCCCACAACGCTGGCTGGCGTGAAGCAACTGGTCAAAACCCTGCGAACAGGGGGAGCGGTCGGATTGCTGCCGGATCAGGTGCCTCCGGCCGGTCAAGGCGTGTGGGCGCCGTTTTTCGGTCGGCCCGCCTACACCATGACGCTCAGTGCCCGCCTGGCCCGTACATCCAACACCACGGTGTTGTTGGCGTGGGGGGAGCGCCGGTCCTGGGGGCGTGGGTTTGTGGTGCATGTGCTGCCGTTTGGGCAAACCCTGCCCGTCGAACCTGAGGCGGCGTGTACCTTGGTCAACTCAGCCATGGAAGCGCTGATCGGATCGAGTCCATCCCAGTATTTGTGGGGCTACAACCGCTACAAAGCGCCGAGAGAGGGGGGCGGCACATGAAGTTGGCTTTGAAGCGGTTCAGCCTGTGGCTGATGGTTCTGGTGGGCAGGCTTCCCCTGCCCGTGGTGCGCGGTTTGGGGCACTTTTTCGGACTGGTGTTGTATACGTTGGCGCACGAAAGGCGTGAAGTTGCCCTGACCAATTGGCGGTTGTGTTTTCCTGCCGACGACCCGTTGACTCGGCAGCGCGCGGTCAAAGCCCACTTTGTGGTGTTTGGCCAGGCCCTGTTGGACCGAGGCTGGTTGTGGCATGCACCACGTGCCGTGGTGGCTCGTCGGTTGAAGTTGACGGGACAGACAGACGCTTTGGAAGGTCAGGAGCCGATCGTGGTGTTTGCGCCGCATTTTGTCGGGCTGGATGCTGGATGGACTGCGCTGACCTTGCATCTGCCGAGGCCATGTTGTGGTCTGTATGCGCCTCAGCCAGATGCTTTGGTGGACGCTTGGATGCGGCAGGGGCGCGGGCGCTTTGGCAATCCACAGGTCATTGCCAAATGGCAGGGTTTGAAGCCGTTGGCAGCCGCTGTGAGAGCAGGCAAGCCGCTCTATTTGTTGCCCGACATGGATCACGCCATGAACGATTCCATTTGGGCAGAGTTTTTTGGGCATCCGGCAGCAACGTTGACGTCGTTGCCACGCTTCGCCGCATTGGGGAGGGCCAAGGTGGTATCTGTGCTGGTGCGGCTGACACCTGAGGGTTACGAAGCCGAGGTGTCGCCGGTGTGGCGCGATTACCCGACTTCAGATGTGACCGCCGATGTGGCACGTATGAACCGTGAACTGGAGGCAATGATTGCCAGGCAGCCCACTCAGTACTATTGGGTTCACAAACGTTTCAAGACGCGACCGCCGGGCGAACCATCGTTGTACGATTTCAAGCATTGAAATCGGTATTGCCGCTTGTTATTGTTGACTTGTATGCTATTTATTTATAGAGATCGATCAGCTTTGTCGTCATCACTTTCCTCGTGATGTTCAGGCGTTGAGCTGATGGATTCACCCATGTCGACGGGGGCTGCAGGCGGACGAGCCCAGTTCCAAAGCATATGCGCCACGTCATCGATGCCTTGCTTTTTCAAGGCCGAGAAAAGCTTGACTTCTCCACCGCCTGCCTGCAAGCGTGTGATGGACAGTATTTTTTGCCCCTCTGTCCGTGTGAGTTTGTCTGACTTGGTCAGCAGCACCAACAACTTCAAGCCTTCTTGAACACGTGGGCGGATCACGTCAAGCAGGATGTCGTCCAGTTCGGTGATACCCAGGCGCGGATCGCACATCATCACCACACCTCGCAAGTTCGGACGGGTGCGAAGGTAGTTGGCCATCACACGCTGCCAGCGCAGCTTGGCTTCTTTGGGTACGGCGGCATAGCCGTAGCCAGGCAAGTCTGCCAGCACGGCATCGGTTTCGCCATGCTTGCCCAACGCGAACAGGTTGATGCTTTGGGTTCGCCCCGGCGTTTTGGATGCGAACGCCAGGCGTTTTTGTTGGGTCAATGTGTTGATGCAGGTGGACTTGCCCGCGTTGGAACGCCCGACAAATGCGATTTCCGGTACCGTCAGATCCGGCAGATGTTGCAGTTGTGGTGCCGTTGTCAGGAAGCGCGCGGTGTGCAACCAAGCTGCAGCGACCTTGGCTTCGCTGGCGTTTTGCGTGGTGACCGATGGGGTTTGTGTGGTGTTTGACTCGGTCATTCGATGGCCCGGATAAATGCGCATTGTAAAATCCAGGGGTTATCACTTGTCTTCATGTGAGTCCACGGGCCCGATTGCCGGGTCTTTTACTGCATCAAACTTCGCCCACGTCATGAAACTGTTTGCTTCCACATTAGGTGCCGTTGCGCTCGCCACGGCTTCATTTGCAGTACAAGCCCAGGCAACCAAGCCCGACGTGGCCAAGGGCGGCGCGTTGTACGGTCAGGTTTGCGTGGCCTGCCATGCTGCCGATGGCAACTCAGTGCTCCCGGTCAACCCCAAGCTGGCGGGGCAACACCCTGAGTATGTGACCAAGCAGTTGCAAGAGTTGAAGTCCGGTAAGCGCGAGAACGCCGTGATGAAGGGTTTTGCCAGCATGCTGTCCGATGAGGACATGCGCAACGTGGCGTTCTGGCTGGCTGACCAAAAGCCAGCGCCCGGTGCTGCGACTGACAAGAATCTGGTTGCATTGGGCGAAAAAATCTACCGCGGTGGGATCCCCGATCGTCAGATCGCCGCTTGTGCGGGCTGCCACAGCCCGAATGGTGCCGGGATTCCGGCGCAATATCCCCGTTTGAGTGGTCAGCATGCCGAATACACGGCTGGTCAGCTGATTGCGTTCCGAGACGGCGTTCGCAAGAACAGCCTGCAAATGACACAGGTAGCTGCCAAGATGAATGACCGCGAGATCAAAGCGGTGGCAGACTATGTGGCAGGTCTGCGCTAATCGGATGGTGTGATCGGTATCGGAGGTGTCTGCCGGGGGTGAGCTCCGGCAGATGGATTGACAGGGGTTGACATGAACGTAAGCCCCACAACAGGCGGGTTGGTTTCAGGGCCACCCCGCTTTTTTTGTTTCAAGTGTCAGGATTTGACCGTCGGTGCAAAGGTCGAGTCGGCATTTCGGCGTTTGACGTGGTTGACAGCCGTGAGGTCGGTAAATGTCGAGTGTGTGGGTGCTGAACAAGCTGTGACCATGTGGGCGGGCGAACAGGCAGCGGCTTTTTTGGGGAGGTAAAGAGGGCCTTTCTGTCCACAGCCACTCAGCAATGCCAAGACACCACAAAATGCTATCCAACGCCATATTTCGGGTCGATGCCTGACGGATGGCGCATGGGATCCCGGTCGGTAACGGGTTTTTTCTACGAGCATGGATAAATTGTAATGACGGATCTGGAGTACTTGGATCGCGCTGAAGCAGCGCTGCGCGCCATAGAGGTTGCTTGTGACCGCTTGAATGAAAGCACCGATGCTGACATTGACAACCAGCGCACAGGCGGGTTGTTGAACCTGATGCTCGGCTCAGGTGGACAACTGGTTGTCAATCTCCAAAAGCCGCTGCACGAAATCTGGCTGGCGGCCAAAAGAGGAGGTTTTCATTTCCGGTGGAATGGCGAGCAATGGGTTGACACCAAGACTGGCGACGAGCTGTTTTCGCTGCTGAGCGCTTGCGCCTCCGAGCAAGCGGGCATCCCACTGAATTTCGGTTCCGCCGACTCGTGCTGAGCACCTCAGTTTCGGAACAGGTCCAAAATGTTCTTGCGCTCGTCCGAGGGTATGGGCGCAGAGGTTGTTTCGGGGCCAGGCGTGCCGTGACCATCGTTCTCCGAGCCCAATTGTTTGACGCTGCTGCCCGGTGAAAACTCGCTGAAGTACCACTCTCCGCCGATTTGGGTCACCCCTTCCGGGACGGGCGGCTGTGTTTCGGGCACGCCTTTGAGTGCATCTTGCATGAACGAAATCCATATCGGCAGGCTCAGGCCGCCCCCTGTTTCGCGGCTGCCCAGGTTGCGAGGGTTGTCATAGCCCACCCAGACAGCGGCTGCCAAAGTAGGTTGATAGCCGACAAACCAGGCATCCATGGCGTCGTTGGTTGTGCCCGTCTTGCCATACAGATCAGGACGTTTCAGGGTTGCCTGTGCCCTCGCTGCTGTGCCTGAGCGAGTGATCTCCTGCAGCAGACTCGACATGACAAAAGCATTGCGCTCCGAAATGACCTGGGTGGCTTCGCTTTTGGAAACGGGTGGGACATCCAGCAGAACCTTGCCCTGTGTGTCTGTGATTTTGCTGATCAGGTTCGGAGCCAGCAGATGCCCTCCATTGGCAAAAACGCTGTATGCGCTGACCATTTGCAAAGGTGTCACTGCACCGGCTCCGAGGGCCATCGTCAGGTAGGGGGGGTGTTTGTCTGCCTCGAAGCCGAATTTCGTGACCCACTCCTGGGCATTTTGTGCGCCGACGGCTTGCAGAATGCGGATGGATACCATGTTCTTGGACTTGGCCAGCGCCGTGCGTACCGGCATCGGTCCTTCGAACTTGCCGTCGTAGTTCTTGGGCTCCCACGGCTTGCCGCCGGTCTGCTCGGCACTGAAAAACAGTGGACTGTCATTCACGACCGTGCTGGGCGTGATACCTTTTTCAAGCGATGCCGAATACACGAAGGGCTTGAAGCTCGATCCGGGTTGTCGCCATGCCTGCGTGGCGTGGTTGAACTTGTTCTTCTGGAAGTCAAAACCACCTACCAGTGCCCGAATGGCACCATTTCTGGGGTCCATCGCGACGAAGGCACCTTCCACTTCTGGCAGCTGTGTGATTTCCCATCCGGACTTGCCGCTTTTGACCACTCTCACCACGGCACCGCGCCTCAACTTGATGTTCGGTGGTGCCTTGTCCGACAGGCCAGATTGGACGGGCTTGAGGCCTTCACCTGTGACCTCGAATGGTGAGCCGTCTTGGCGCACCAACGTGACTTTGGTGGGTTTGGCATCCAGAACGACGGCGGACAGCACGTCCCCGTTGTCGGGCGAATCAGCCAGGGCTTGGTCAACGGCATCGTCCAAAGCGGGTCCTTCGGGGGGGAGTTCGACGAAGCGCTCAGGCCCGCGGTATTTCTGGCGACGCTCAAACTCCATCAAGCCTGCGCGCAGGGCCTTGTATGCAGACTGCTGGTCGCTGCTGCGAATGGTGGTGGTGACGTTCAGCCCGCGGGTATAGGTTTCATCGCCGTACTGCTCAAAAACGGCTTGGCGCACCATTTCAGCTGCGTAGTCGCCACGAACCCGCTGGATGCTGCCCGCAGGCCGAATCCTGACGGGTGTCGTTTTGGCTTTTCGGGCAGTTTCGGCGTCGATGAAGCCGTTTTCCAACATCCTGTCGATGATGTACAGCTGCCTCGTCCGCGCACGTTTGGGGTTGCTGATCGGGTTGAATGCCGATGGTGCTTTGGGCAGGCCAGCCAGCATCGCAGCTTCATCCACGCTGATGTCTTTCAAGGGTTTGCCGTAGTAGGCTTGGGCCGCAGCCGCAAAACCGTAAGCCCGGTGACCCAGAAAAATCTGGTTCATGTAAATCTCGAGGATCTGCTCTTTGGTGAGCTGATGTTCGAGTTTGAAGGTGAGCAGCACTTCGTAGATCTTGCGGGTGTACGTTTTCTCTGCTGACAGGTATACATTGCGGGCGACTTGCATGCTGATGGTGGATGCTCCTTGGCTCTTGGCTCGTCCAAAGTTGGCAAGGCCAGCACGTACCATGCCCAGGTAATCCACGCCACCATGTTCAAAGAAGCGCGCGTCCTCGGCCGCGAGCACCGCATGGATCATTACCTGCGGGATTTGGGCGATCGGGGTGAGTTCCCTGCGTTCTTCGCCGTATTCGGCAAGTAGCTCCCCCTCGGCTGAAAACACGCGGAGCGGCAATTTGGGTCTGTAATCCGAAAGCGCGGTGATTTCCGGCAAGTTGGGGTAAGCCATGGCCAGCGCTACCCCGATGATCAACAGGAGCGCGAGCATGCCTGCTGTGGCAGTGCCAACCAGCCAGATCAATGCCTTCACGATCCATGGCAGTGAACGCTTGGGCTTGGGCGTTTTAGGGTTGGGGCTGGCCGCCTGGTCGGATGGGGGCATGTAATCTTTCAAAGTGCCGGTGGATTATAAAAATGGTGCTGGCGGCCTGTTCGTCGGGTTTTGGCAACGGCTTTCATGCATCCGCAGGGCGAAAACCTTGGGCGGACAACATACTTACTGATAGCATTGAAGTGATTTATCAACTCTTTTATTGATTGGGGACTCCACTTGATTGAACTGGCGTCATTGTTCAGCCGGGAGCCCGCGCCCTTGCTTGGCGTTGATGTCAGCATGTCCAGCGTGAAAGTGGTGGAGTTGTCCCGCAATCGCGCTGGCCAGATGGTGTTGGAGCGCTGTGCTCTGGAGCCTTTGGAGCGTGGCTGGATCACTGACGGCAACATTGAAAAGTTTGACGAGGTGGCCGATGCGGTTCGGCGCGTGGTGCGAAAAGCGGGCAGCAAAACCAAAAATGCTGCGTTCGCTTTGCCAGCGTCCTCTGTCATCACCAAGAAAATCATTCTGCCGGGTGGCTTGTCAGAGGCCGAGCTTGAGATACAGGTTGAGTCCGAGGCCAATCAGTACATACCCTTCTCGCTGGATGAGGTCAGTCTGGATTTTTGTGTCATGGGCCCGAGTGCAGCGTCTGCTGGGGACGTCGAGGTCTTGATTGCCGCATCTCGGAAAGAAAAGGTGCAGGACCGACAAGGGCTGGCTGAGGCCGCAGGCTTGAAACCGGTGGTGGTGGATATCGAACCCTATGCGTCACGATCGGCGGCGGCGCGCTTGGTGGAACGTTTGCCCGGCGGAGGGAAAGATTCTTTGGTTGCGCTTTTCGAGGTGGGCGCAGTGGCCACCAGCATGCAGGTGATTTGCAATGGCGAAGCCCTGTATGAACGTGATCAGGCATTTGGGGGTGCCCAGCTCAGCCAGATGATTGCCCGGCACTATGGTTTTGCGTTGGATGAAGCGGAACTGAAAAAACGTACTTCAGACTTGCCCGAGGATTACCAGAATGCTGTCCTGGGGCCGTTTGTCTCCAGCATGGCGCAAGAAATCTCACGTGCCCTGCAATTTTTCTTCACCAGTACGCCGCACAACCGGGTAGATCATGTCTTTCTGGCCGGAGGCACGGCAGGCGTGGCAGGCTTGACAGAAGAGGTGACCAGACAAACCACTTTTGCGACTCAAGTGGTCAATCCGTTCGATGGCATGGAGATGGGGAGTGCCGTCCGAGCTTCCAAATTGACGAGGGAGGCACCTACGTACCTCACTGCGACCGGCTTGGCTTTGCGGAGGTTTTATCAATGATTTTGATCAACCTTCTGCCCCACAGAGAGGCGGCCCGCAAGCGACGCAAAGAGCAGTTTGCCGTGATGGCAGGGGCTGCTGCTTTGGCTGGCGGGGCGGTGGCATTCGCCATCAGTCTGTGGTACCAGCATGAGATGGATGTTCAGCGGAGCAAAAACGCATTTTTGGAGGCTGAAACACAAAAACTTGAGCTGCAAATCAAGGACGTGGCGACGTTGCGGGCAGAAATTCAAAGTCTCAAGGCCCGGCAGCAGGCGGTGGAGAACCTGCAGGCCGACCGGAACACTCCCGTTCAGTTGCTGGGTCAACTGGTAGAGCGTATTCCCGACGGTGTGTACTTGCAAAACGTGAAGCAGGAGGGGGCCAGTGTGACGTTGATCGGTGTGGCCCAGTCGCAAGAACGCGTTTCCGAGTTGCTGAGAAACATCTCCACCAGTGAAGACTGGTTGACGCGCCCAGAGTTGATCGAAATTTTGTCAACCGTTCAGCAGATGTCCTCTAAAGAGCAGCGGCGGGTTTACAGCTTCACCGTCCGAGCGCAATTGGTCAGGCCTGATGCCAAAGCGGCATCGGCGGGCAAGTCCTGAGCACAGGTATCGGACCACGGAAACCATCGCATGGCACGCAAACTTTCGATCAACGTTGACTTTGCTGCGCTTCAGGCTGACCTGCAGGCGCAGTTTTCGGGCTTGGATCCCAATGATCCGTCCCGATGGCCCATCGTGCCTCGCGTCAGCGTGCTGGTGGTGGTGTTTCTGGGTGTGTTTGCATTGCTTTGGTATGTCTGGCTGGATGGCTTGGCGGTCAATTTGGAGGCTGACAAGAACAAAGAAACCGAACTGCGCACAGCTTACGTCGACAAACTCACCCAAGCCATCAACCTGGAGTCTCTGAAAAAGCAGCTGGAAGAAGTGCGTCAGTACGTCAACCAGTTGGAAAAGCAGCTGCCCAGCAAGGCGGAAATGGATGCCTTGTTGTCTGATATCAACCAGGCTGGTTTGGGGCGCAGCCTGCAGTTTGAGTTGTTCCGTCCCGGCCAGGTGGTGGTGAAAGAGTATTACGCTGAATTGCCCATTTCGGTCCGGATCACGGGGGGTTATCACGACGTGGGGCTGTTTGCCTCCGACATCGCCCATCTGTCACGTATCGTGACGCTGAATGACATCCAACTGTCACCCTTCAAAGACAGGCAAGGGCAGCTGGTCATGGAAGGGGTGGCCAAGACCTTTCGCTACCTGGATCTAGAAGAAGTCGAGGCCCAGCGCAAGGCCAAAGAAAAGAAGGTGGGGCCATGAGGTTGCTGCGCTTGAATGGGGTAACGCTCGTTTGCGCGGCCTGTTTCGTTGCGGGTTGTTCGGATGCGCCTGAAGCAGAGTTGCAGACCTGGATGGCCGAGCAACGCAGTCAATTGAAACCTGCCTCGCAGCCTGTTGCTGCACCGAAAAAATTCGATCCGCAAATTTACGCGCAGGAAGGCAAGCCGGATCCGTTTGGTGTGCAAAAACTGGTGGTCGGATTGAAGTCGGATGCAGCCAGCCCGGTGTCTACTTCAAGCCTGATCACACCAGAGTTGAACAGAAGAAAGCAACCGCTGGAAGCGTATCCGCTCGACACCATGAGTTACGTGGGAAGCCTGGAAAAAGGCACGAAAAAATCGGCCTTGCTCCTGGTGGACAAGCTGATCTATCAGGTGGAAGCTGGTGCTTACCTGGGGCAGAACTATGGAAAAATCGTTTCGATCAGCGAGTCAGCGGTCACGCTCCGAGAGATCGTTCAGGACTCGGCGGGAGAATGGATTGAGCGTCAGGCCACGCTGCATTTGCAGGAAAAAAATTAACTGAATGGGTCACTACATGATTACTGGCATGTTGAATCGCATGGGGCACATTCGTTGGTTGCTGGCCTGCTGTGTCTTGTGGTCAGGCGTGGCATCCGCGCAAAACGTCATCAAGGCCGTTACCGGGCAGTACAAAGGTGGCTTGGAGGTGTTGACCATTCAGGCCCAGGACACCATCGACGTGGATCCCGCCAGTTTTTCCACGCAAACGCCTGCTCGCATTGCCTTTGATTTTCCAGGGTACGACTCCAGCGCCGAGCGCAGTGCCGTTCAACTGGGTTTGAAAAATGCCAGATCGGCAACGATCATCCAAGCCAATGGCCGTACGCGGGTGGTCGTTAACCTCCAGCAAGCAGCGCCGTACATGATTTCCCGTCATGGCAATGTGCTTGAAGTGCAATTGGCAGATGTGGGGGTGGAAAGCGGTGCAGCCAAGTCTCCGCCAAGTGCAACCACCCCCAGCGCTGTGACCACGCCAGTAGCCACTGGGCAAGCGGTAAGGGATATTGATTTTCGGAAGGCCTCAGATGGTGCCGGGCGCGTGGTCGTTGTGCTGCCTTCGCAGCAGGCTGAGGTTGACGTGGGTGTCAGAGGCAAAGCGTTGGTCATCAATTTGCCCAAGCACACGCTGCCAGCCGCTTTGAAGCGTCGACTGGATGTCAGCGATTTCGCGACGCCTGTGCAATCCATCCTGTCTGAAGAGACGCCCTCTGGCGTTCGGATCACTGTGAACCCCAAGGGCAATTGGGAGCACAGTGCCTTCCAGACAGACGGACGATTGGTCGTGGATATTCGCGACCAGAAAGTAGACCCCGAAAAACTTGTGCAGGGCGTGGGGTATGCCGGTGAAAAGCTGTCGTTGAACTTCCAGAACATCGAAGTCAGGTCGCTGCTTCAGGTCATCGCCGATTTCACTGGGTTCAACATCGTCACCTCTGACTCGGTGTCCGGTGCCGTGACGCTCAGGTTGAAGGATGTGCCGTGGGACCAGGCGCTTGACATCATTCTCCAGGCCAAGAGCCTTGGCATGCGGAAGAACGGGACAGTGATCTGGATCGCGCCGAAGGACGAACTGGCTGCCAAAGAGAAGGCCGAACTGGAGGCAAAGGTTTCAGTCGAAAGTCTGGAGGCCGTGCGTACGCAAGCGTTCCGGATGAACTATGCCAAAGCCGCGGACATTGCCAATCAGTTGAAGAGTACAGGAAGTGCGGGTGGCACCGCGCCTGGGCAGGTGGGAAGCGGTGCCATCTTGTCAAGTCGTGGCAGCGTCGTGTCTGAACCGCGCACCAACCAATTGTTCGTCACCGACATTCCCAGCAGGCTGGCGCAGGTTCAGGAACTGATCTCCAAGCTGGACATTCCCGTCAGACAGGTCCTGATCGAGGCGCGTATTGTCGAGGCAGACGACAAGTTTGGAAGATCGCTGGGTGTTCGGTTGGGTGGCGCCGATTTGAGAGGTGTCAGAGGCGGAGATGCGGGTTATGGCATTGGGGCTGGCAACCGTGTTGCTCTGGGAGGTAATTACGATGCCATCTCTGCCACGACAGGCGCTTTCCAGGCGGATGGTTTGACGACAGCCTCTTCGAATTTTTTCAATCTGCCTGCCAGTGGTTTGGGTGGCGTCAATCCTGCGACGTTTGCACTGTCGTTGTTCAAACCGACGGCTAACCGTTTTTTGAATTTGGAACTGTCTGCGCTGGAGGCCGACAGCCGCGGCAAAATTGTCTCGAGCCCCAGGCTCATCACCGCCGACCAAGTCAAGGCCATCATTGAGCAGGGCGTTGAGTTTCCATATCAGACCACGGCTCCCAATGGGGGAACCACCATCGCTTTCAAGAAAGCCAGCCTGAAGTTGGAGGTGACGCCGCAAATCACGCCAGAGGGCAGCATCATTCTCGATGTGGAGGTCAATAAAGACAGCCCCGGTGAAATTTTGCTGGGTGCTCGCGCCATCAATACCAAGCGGGTTCAGACACAGGTGTTGATTGAAAGCGGCGGCACGGTGGTGATAGGGGGCATTTTCGAGTCGATCGAAAATGATGCAGAAACCAAAGTCCCCTTCCTGGGCGATGTGCCTGTGGTCGGCAATTTGTTCAAGAACCGCAACAAATCAAACAACCGATCTGAACTGCTGGTGTTCATCACCCCCAAAGTGATTGCCGAGGGGTTTGCCAAGTGAACGTAAGTGTGGCGTCAATCGCTGACAGTTTTTGATTTCATTGGCTGGCTGATCACCGACCTTCGGTATTCGGTTGGGGTCAGTCCCGTCCATTTTTTGAAAGCTCGGACAAAGCTTTTTTCATCTTTGAAGCCCGATTGTTCGGCCACTTGTTTGATCGGGCGTTGGCTTGCTCCCAGCAGTGACTTGACAGTGTCGAGTCGAACGCTGTTTTTGAGCTTCTGGAGTGTCTGCCCTTCCGCCGCCAGCTGGCGGTGAAGCGTCCGTTCCGACAAATTCAACAGGGTGGCCAGAATTTGCGCATTTTGTTGGGAGTGGGGGTGGCTTTTCATGGTCTGCGTGACACGGTCAATCAGCAATCGATCCCTGCGGTAAGCATGCACCGTCAGGGGTAGTGCGTTTTTGAGCATTTTCTGCAGGGCTTCTTCGCCCCTTCTGATGGGTAGCGCCAAATAGCCTGTGTCAATCAGAATTTGTGTTTGAGGCTGTCCGAATTCAACCGGGCAGGTGAAGAGCACATCGTATGCTTCGTGATGTGTCGGCTGAGGGTAGGCAAGCTTTGCAGCCGCTGCGGGCAGTTTGGAATCAATCAGCCAACTCGACAAGCCCAGTAAATTGCGAAGCAAAGATACTTGGCAGAACTCGCGCATCTCCCCGGTCAGCCACTGGGGTGGGTTCGACTCCAGAACAGAGATGGCGGAGTAGTTGCCTTCCGTGGTTTCCGACAAGCTGATGTTCAATTCGACTTCTTGGTTCAACAGGCCATGATGCCGGCACCATCTCTTCATGGCGATGCCCAAATTCGGGGCAGAGATGCTGGCACGAGCCAGCATGCCGTAGGTGCCCCAAGGAAACCTTCGGCTGAACCAACCCAGCGCTTCGTCGTCCAGTTCGCGCATCAGTTGGCCTGACAGGCGCTCCATTTGAGCGGCAGTGATGCGCCCGTTTTGCTCGCGCAGGTCATGGACTGACAGGCCGATGGCTGACAACGCACTCTGTGGGTCATGGCCCAACCGGTGCGCAGCGCTCACCATGCTGCGAACAAATGCCATGGGTGTGGCTGCCACCGGGGTTTTGTGATGGAGTGTTCGTGAACGCATGTCGACAGTGTGGCAGGAATTGCAACCAAACTGGCGCCACAAATGTCAGGATTCCCGACACAATGTCAGCCGCGCCGGACGCTGTGCCGCGTGTTAGCCATTTCTATGGATGTGTCATGACCCAACTCGAATCCAAACTCAATCCCCGCTCCGCTGACTTCCAAGCCAATGCCCAGGCCATGCAGGCACTGGTAGACGACTTGCGTGCGCAAGTTGCACAGGTTTCTCAGGGGGGGGGTGAGGCGGCGCGGGCTAAACACACCGCACGCGGCAAGTTGTTGCCACGAGACAGGGTGCAGATGCTGCTGGACCCTGGCACGCCCTTTCTGGAGTTGGCACCGCTGGCTGCCATGGGCATGTATCCCGAGAAGGACGGGCAGGGTGGCACAAAAGATGCCGCGCCCAGTGCCGGGCTGATTGCCGGTGTGGGGCGCGTCAGCGGGGTCGATTGCATGATTGTCTGCAACGATGCCACGGTCAAGGGCGGCACTTATTACCCCATGACGGTTAAAAAACACCTGCGCGCGCAGGAAATTGCGCAGCAGAACAACCTGACGTGCATTTACCTCGTGGACTCGGGTGGGGCCAACTTGCCCAACCAGGACGATGTGTTTCCCGATCGAGACCACTTTGGCCGGATTTTCTTCAACCAGGCGAACATGAGTGCGCAGGGCATTTCGCAGGTGGCCGTGGTGATGGGCAGTTGTACCGCCGGCGGAGCATACGTTCCTGCGATGAGCGATGAAACCATCATCGTCAAGAACCAGGGCACGATTTTTCTGGGCGGGCCGCCCCTGGTCAAGGCCGCAACGGGCGAGGTGGTGTCAGCCGAAGACCTGGGCGGTGGCGACGTGCACACCCGCCTGTCGGGCGTGGCTGACCACCTGGCGCAAAACGACATGCACGCCATCGCACTGGCGCGGCAGGCGGTGTCGCATTTGAATAATAACAAGCCTGCATCGCTTTTCAGGCAAGCAATTGAAGCTCCTAAATACGATGCAAAAGAGCTGTATGGCGTGATCCCCACTGACACGCGTAAGCCCTTCGATGTCCGCGAAATCATTGCCCGCATCGTCGACGGGTCAGAGCTGCATGAATTCAAGCCCCGGTTCGGTACCACGCTGGTGTGCGGGTTTGCGCACATCGAGGGCATGCCCGTGGGCATCATTGCCAACAACGGCATTCTGTTTTCCGAGTCAGCGCTGAAGGGCGCGCACTTCATCGAGTTGTGCTGCCAGCGCAAGATTTCACTGGTGTTTTTGCAAAACATCACCGGCTTCATGGTGGGCCGCAAGTACGAAAACGAGGGCATTGCCCGCAACGGCGCCAAGATGGTCACCGCTGTGGCCACTGCGGCGGTCCCGAAGTTCACCGTCATCATCGGTGGCAGTTTTGGTGCCGGCAATTACGGCATGTGCGGCCGTGCGTTCAGCCCGCGCTTTTTGTGGATGTGGCCCAACGCGCGCATTTCGGTCATGGGTGGCGAACAGGCGGCCAGCGTGTTGGCCACGGTCAAGCGCGATGGTATCGAAGGCAAAGGCGGGCAGTGGAGTGCGGAAGAGGAAGAAAACTTCAAGGCCCCCATCCGCCAGCAGTACGAGGTACAAGGGCACCCCTACTACGCCACCGCGCGCCTGTGGGACGACGGCATCATTGATCCCGCCGACACCCGCCGTGTGCTGGCACTGGGCCTGAGCACCGCGATGAACAAGCCCACTGAGGACACCAAGTTCGGCGTGTTCCGCATGTGAGGCCCTGCGCCACATGAACCCGCACACGCACTTTGCCACCTTGGCCCGATACAACGTGTGGGCCACGCAGCGCTTGTTGCAGGCCACCGAGCCTGTCAACGATGCCGACTACCAGCGCGACATCGGCCTGTTTTTCAAAAGCATCCATGGCACGCTCAACCACCTGCTGGTGGGCGAGCACCTGTTGTGGTACCCCCGCTTTGCACGCGGGGCCTCTCCCAAGGCGGGCCCCGCGCTGGCACTGGACATGGAGGTCGAGCCCGACCGCGCGCGGCTGGGCCAGGCCCTGAAGGGCGGCGCCGCCAATTGGGCTCCCCTGATCGCAAGTTGGCCAGCCGAGCGGTTTGATGGCGAGCTGACCTACACCACCCTGCGAGGCACCACGGCCACGTTGCCCTTTGCCGCCACGCTGGCCCACGTGTTCAACCACGGCACACACCACCGTGGGCAAATCAGTGCTGCGCTCACCCTGCTGGGTCAGCCCGCGCCCGAGCTGGATCTGGTGTACTTTCTTCAACATGAGGCTCAAGCATGAGTGCGCTGCTCGTATCCACCCAGGGCCATGTGGCCCGCATCACCCTCAACCGGCCTGATGTGCGCAATGCCTTCAACGACGAAGTCATTGCCGAGCTCACCCAGGCGTTCACACAGGTAGGGCAAGACCCGCAGGTGCGTGCCGTTGTGTTGGCTGCTGATGGCCCGGCTTTTTGTGCCGGGGCCGACCTGAACTGGATGCGCCGCATGGCGGACTACACCCGCGCTGAAAACCTGGCGGACGCGGGCGCACTGGCCGAGATGCTGCGCACCATTCACAGTTGCCTGAAACCCACCATCGCCCGCGTGCAGGGTGACGTGTTTGCAGGCGGTGTGGGCCTGGTGGCCGCGTGTGACATGGCCGTGAGCGTGGACACCGCCACCTACTGCCTGAGCGAGGTCAAGCTGGGGTTGATCCCGGCCACCATCAGCCCCTACGTCATCCGTGCCATGGGCGCGCGGGCGGCGCAACGCTATTTCCTGACGGCAGAGCGCTTCAGTGCCGCCGAAGCCCATCGCATCGGCATGGTGCACGAGGTGGTCAGCGCCGACCAGCTCGACGCCAAAGTGGCCGAGCTGACGCAGGCACTGGTGTCCGCCAGTCCCAATGCGGTTCGCAGTTGCAAGATGCTGGTCAATGAAGTGGCCGGGCGCGACATCGACGCCGCGCTCATTGCCAAAACTGTGGAAGGCATTGCCGACATCCGCGCCAGCGCCGAAGGCAAGGAGGGCGTTCAGTCCTTCCTCCAAAAACGCAAACCGTCATGGTTGGCGGCCTGACGGACCGCCCCCCTGACCTTCTGACCGCACGTCATGACAGACGCCGTTGCGCAGACCCTGACACAGGTCCTGGCTCAAGCCATCAGCCCTGACCTGGGCCAGGCAGCCAGCCAGGCGGCTGCTCAATTGGACATGCCCGCGCTGATGGCGCTGGCTGGTGCGCTGGGCTGGGCCAGCGGCTTCAGGCTGTACGCTGTGGTGTTTCTGGTGGGGGGCTTGGGTGCGCTGGGTTGGATGCCATTGCCCAGCGGTCTGCAGGTGTTGCAGCACCCCGCCATGCTGGTGGCCAGTGGCTTGATGCTGGCCTTGGAGTTTTTGGCCGACAAAATTCCCGGCGTGGATTCATTGTGGGATATCGTCAACAGCGTGTTGCGGGTGCCCGCCGGTGCTGCTTTGGCTGCAGGCGTGTTTGGTGCTGACGGCAGCACCATGGCCTGGGTGGCTGCATTGTTGGGGGGCAGTCTGGCGGCCACTGCCCAAGCCGCCAAAACCACCACGCGCGCAGCCATCAACACCTCACCCGAACCGTTCAGCAATGTGGCCGCGAGTTTGTTCGAAGACGGGCTGGTGATCGGCATCGTGTGGCTTGCCACCCAACACCCCTTTGCGTTTGGCGTGTTGTTGGTTGTGGCTGTGCTCGCCATGTGGGCGGTGGTCTGGATGCTGTTCCGGTTTTTGCGCGCGGTGTGGCGACGCGTGACGGGTGCATGGGGCCAGTCGGCACAAACGGGGCGGCTCACATGAGGCTCTTCAACGCGTGTGCCGTGCTGCGCAAGTTTGCCCTCCTGGTTTGCTGCGGCGCGGCGTCCGCCGCGTCAGCCCAAACCCAAGCCCCCGAGGTGTGGGCCAAAGACATGCGCGAAGAGGTGGTGCGCATCAACGTGACGGTGACTGACATGTACGGTCGGCGCGAAACGCGGCCCATGCCAATCACCGTTTTCCGCCCGGCAGGCGAGGGCAAACACCCGCTGGTGGTGTTCAACCACGGCCGTGCGGTGGAAGCCAAACGCGCTGCTCAAGGCCGGGCCAGGGCGGAGCACACCGCACGCTATTTTGTGAACAAGGGCTTTGTGGTGATGGTGCCCACACGGGTCGGCTATTGGGAAACCTATGGTGACTTCGACCCCGAAGAAAGCGGACCCTGCAACGCCAAACGGTTTGCACCCATGTCAGACGCCGCAGCCGACCAGGTGTGGGCCGCTGTGCAACACGCCGCCACCTTGCCCTATGTGGATGCCAGCCGCTGGCTGGTAGCGGGCCAGTCTGTTGGTGGTTTGACCAGCATTGCCACTGTGGCCCGCCAGCCGGCTGGCCTGTTAGCTGGCATCAATTTCGCAGGTGGTGCCGGCGGCAACCCGGCAACCCGCCCTGGCGACCCGTGCAGCGCCAAGGCCCTGGGCCAATACTGGGGCAGTCTGGCTAAGCCCTCTGCACCACCCATGTTGTGGCTGTACTGGCAAAACGACCTGTACTGGGGTGAGCACCTGCCCCGTCAGTGGCACCAGGCTTGGCTGGCGGGTGGCGCGCAAGCCGAGTTCCACAGCTTGCCGCCCATCAGTGGCGATGGCCATTCGGGTCAGGATCGCGACATGGACCGCTGGTTGCCGCTGGTCGATGCGTTTTTGGCCCGCCTGGGGTTCACCCAGCCTGCCATCGTGACCCGGCCTCTGGCATCAGGCAAGGCGCGTGTGGACGATGCCAGTGCCGTGCCCATCAGCGCCAGTGGGCGTACCAACGGGTATGACAAGTTCTTGGAGGCCAAACTACCGCGTGCCTTTGCCGTGGGCGACAAAGGGGCCTGGGGCTATGCCACTGGCGATTACGTCGCGGGCAAAGCCCTGGGGTACTGCCAGCGCAGCGGACAGCCGTGTGCCTTGTATGCCGTGGACGACGACGTGGTCTGGACCGGCAAGTTGCGCAGTCCGCAGCCGGATTGACAAGTGCTCAACAGCTTCAGACACGATGCCACCGCCATCCCAAAGCTCCGACACCCCGTTCGTTTGATCACCAGAAAGAGACACATGTTCAACCTCAACCTCACCGCCACGGGAGCACCCCATGTTTAAAAAAAACCTCATCGCCAACCGTGGCGACCAGCCGCAAAGCGGCGCAGCGGCGCAGCCAAATGGCCCGTGCTGCCTGGCAGCACAAGGCGATTTCGCCACGGGAGCACACCATGTTTAAAAAAATCCTCATTGCCAACCGTGGCGAAATCGCTTGCCGAGTGGCATCCACAGCCCGCCGCATGGGCATCCAGACGGTTGCCGTGTATTCAGATGCCGATGCACACGCCAAACACGTGGCCGCCTGTGACGAGGCCGTGCACATTGGCGGTAACGCGCCCAAAGACAGCTACCTCCGCTGGGAAGCCATCCTGGCAGCTGCCAAAGCCACCGGCGCACAGGCCGTGCACCCTGGTTACGGTTTCCTGAGCGAAAACGAAGACTTTGCCAACGCCTGTGCGGCCGCCGGGCTGGTGTTCATCGGCCCACCCGCGAGCGCCATCCTGGCCATGGGGCTGAAGGCAGAAAGCAAGCGCCTGATGGAAACGGCGGGCGTGCCCCTGGTGCCCGGCTACCACGGCGCCGACCAGAATCCCGAGTTGCTGCAGCGCGAGGCCGACCGCATCGGCTACCCCGCGCTCATCAAAGCCAGCGCGGGTGGTGGTGGCAAAGGCATGCGCATCGTTGAAAAGAGCGAAGACTTTGCAGCTGCCTTGGCCAGTTGCCAGCGCGAGGCCATCAACAGCTTTGGCAGCGACGCCGTGCTGATTGAAAAGTATGTGCAGCGCCCCCGCCACATTGAAATTCAGGTGTTTGCCGATACGCACGGCAACTGCGTGTACCTGTTCGAGCGCGACTGCTCGGTGCAGCGCCGCCACCAGAAGGTGCTGGAAGAGGCCCCCGCACCCGGCATGACCCCCGAGTTGCGCAAAGCGATGGGCGAGGTGGCCGTGGCCGCAGCCCGTGCCGTCAACTATGTGGGCGCGGGTACGGTGGAATTCATCGTCGAGCAACCCAAGGGCTACGACCACCCCGAGGCCATGACCTTCTACTTCATGGAAATGAACACCCGCTTGCAGGTGGAGCACCCCGTCACCGAAGCCATCACCGGCCTCGACCTGGTGGAGTGGCAACTGCGCGTGGCCAGTGGCGAGCCGCTGCCCCTGAGGCAGGAGCAGCTAACCATTACGGGTCATGCGATAGAGGCCAGAATTTGTGCTGAAAATCCTGACAAGAACTTCCTGCCCGCTACCGGCACGTTGCAGGTGTACCGCAAGCCGGCGCACACCGCATTCGAGCTGGCCACCGCAGCCAAACGTACCGGCAGCGTCCGGTTTGACGATGGCGTGCGCGAGGGCGACACCATCAGCCCCTACTACGACTCCATGGTGGCCAAGCTCATCGTGCACGGCGACACGCGCGAACAGGCGCTGGCCCGCCTGGACGCGGCACTGGCCCACACCCACATCGTCGGCCTGACCACCAACGTGCAGTTCCTGCGCCATGTGGCCCGCAGCGAATCGTTTGCCCAAGGCCGCTTGGACACCGCGCTCATCCAGCGCGAAGCCGCCGTGCTGTTCAAGCAACACCCCGTGGGGCTGGCGTTGGCGGCAGCAGCCGATGTAGCACAAACCCTGCTGGACGAGCGCGCAGCCGAAACCAGCGACCCCTTCAGCAAAACCGACGGCTGGCGCAGCCATGCCGAGTTCGGCCGCCGCTTTGCCTTCGAGTTCGACGGCCAGCACGTACCCGCCTGCCTCACCTACGGCCATGGCGGCACCCTGACCCTGGCGGTGGGCGAGGGCGAAGCCGCGGTGTCGGGGGTGTTGACGTTCGAGCCCACGTCTACCGTGACGGGCCAAGGCATCATCCTGACCTATGCCGGGCAACGTGCCGTGGTGAATGTGTACCGCAAAGGCGAAGTGGCGCACGTCCACACCCAGGCCGGTGCAGCACAGATCATCGCGGTCGATCTGCTGGCCCATGCCGGTGATGGCGTGGCCGAAGGTGGCCGCCTGACCGCACCCATGCCAGGCAAGGTGGTGTCGTTTGCCGTCAAGGCGGGTGATGCCGTGAAGAAGGGTCAGCCGCTGGCCGTGATGGAAGCCATGAAAATGGAGCACACCATCGCCGCGCCCATTGATGGCACCGTGGCCGAGCTGCTGTTTGCCCTAGGCGATCAGGTGACCGAGGGGGCGGAACTGCTCAAGCTCTCCGCGGCATGACCTTGCGGGCCAGGTTTTCGAATGATTTTTGCCTCTGGCGATTGTCCTCATTGAGTTGAATGCTATTTTTTGTCTGACACATGCGCATCACCTTCTGTTGTACCGGCACCGCCCCCGAACCCTGGTTGCAGGGGCTGCGTGCCGCCTTGCCTGGGGCGGACGTGTCGCTGTGGTCGCCCGGCGCGCCTGCGGCGGACTATGGGGTGGTGTGGGCCCCTCCGCAGACCTTCATCGACCAGCAGCCTGGCCTGAAGGCGCTGTTCAACATCGGGGCAGGTGTCGATGCGCTGTTGCGTTTGCGGCTGCCGCCCGGCCTGGCCGTGGTGCGGCTGGACGATGCAGGCATGTCGGTCCAGATGGCGGAATATGTCTGTCAGGCCGTCATCCGGCATTTCCGCGAGTTTGACCGCGCCGAGGCCGACATGGCCGCCGGCCAGTGGGCGTTCCGCAAGCCGCGCCAACGGGCGGATTTCCCGGTCGGCATCATGGGCTTGGGTGTGCTGGGCAGCCGCGTGGCGCAGGCCCTGCAGGCGTTTGATTTCACGGTCAATGGCTGGAGCCGATCCGCCAAACCGGCCGTCGGCCCGTTGGCGCATGTGCGCACGTTTGCGGGCGAGGAACAGTTGCCCGCGTTCCTGTCCGCCAGCCGCGTGCTGGTCAACCTGTTGCCGCTGACCACGCAGACCGAAAACATCCTCAACCACCAGACCCTGTCGCAACTGCAGCCCGGTGGCTATGTCATCAATGTGGCACGTGGTGCGCATGTGGTGGATGCCGACTTGCTGGCCCTGCTCGACAGTGGCCACCTGGCCGGTGCCACGCTGGATGTGTTCCGCACCGAGCCATTGCCCGCCGGGCACCCGTTCTGGCAGCACCCCAAACTCACCCTCACGCCCCACACCTCGGCACGCACGTTGCGCGACGAGAGCGTGGCCCAGATTGCCCGCAAAATCGGGGCCCTGGCCGCCGGCGAGCCCCTGTCATCCCTCGCGGGCGTGGTCGATGTCACCCAAGGCTACTGACACCCTTGCCCTCCAGCCGGTTTTGGCTGATGGGTTGTCCGTCGGCAGGCGCGGGTAGTCGACCGAATTTTTACCCCTCACCCCTTGAGTCCCATGAGCCTGAACCACCTCCCCACCCGCGTCAAACTGGTCGATGTGGGCCCGCGCGACGGGCTGCAGAACGAAAAACAGATGGTGCCCGCCGCCGTCAAGATCGGGCTGATCGACCGGCTGCAGCAAGCCGGTGTGCGCCACCTGGAGGCCACCAGCTTCGTGTCGCCCAAATGGGTGCCGCAGATGGGCGATGCGGTCGAGGTCATGGCCGGGTTGCCGCGCCGTGCCGACGTGGTGTATTCGGTGCTGACCCCCAACTTGAAAGGCTTTGAAGGTGCCCTGGCGGCCGGGGCCAACGAGGTGGTGGTGTTCGGCGCCGCCAGCGAGGCTTTCAGCCAGAAGAACATCAATTGCTCGATTGCAGAGTCCATTGAACGGTTTGCTCCTGTCGTGGTAGCTGCCCATGCAAATGGAATAAGCGTGAGGGGCGCGATTTCTTGCACAGTCGGCTGTCCGTATGAGGGCGAGGTGTCGCCTGAACGGGTGGCGCTGGTCGCCAGGCTGATGAAAGACATCGGCGTGGACCATGTGGGCGTGGCCGACACCATCGGCGTGGGCACCCCGCGCAGGGTGCAGGCCGCGCTCGAAGCTGCGCTGCGCCATTACGACGTGGCAGACATCAGCGGCCATTTCCACGACACCTATGGCCAGGCGCTGGCCAACACGCTGGCAGCGCTTGAAATGGGTGTGGCGCAGTTCGACACCTCGATTGCCGGGCTGGGCGGTTGCCCTTATGCCAAGGGTGCCACGGGCAACGTGGCCACCGAAGATGTGGTCTACATGCTGCATGGCATGGGCATTGACACCGGCTTGGACCTGGACAAGCTGGTCGACGCCTCGCAGTTCATCAGCGACCACCTGGGGCGCAAGCCGAACTCACGCGTGTCGGTGGCCTTGCTGAACAAGCGGGCCGCCCTTTGACGCGGCGGATGGCACCCGCTGCCTCACGCAGCGGGACCGTGCCCGGCTCAGGTGGGCGTGTCAGCCTGGCCGAGCAATTGGTGCAGACGGCGCGTTGCGTGCAAGCGGTTCAGGCGGGTCGCTCGCTGGCAGATGCCTTGCCTGGCGTGCCTGGCGAGTTGCGCCCTGGCGTGCAGGCACTGACCTTCCACGCCCTGCGTCATCTGGGTACCACGATGGCGCTGGTGTCGGTGCTGGCGGAGCGTACGCCGCCGCTGGCGGTGCGTGCGTTGCTGGGTTCTGCGCTGGCGTTGCTGTTGCCCGGTGTGGTCCTGGCCGAAGCAGGCAAACCGATGCCGCCCGTGCCGGAGGATGTGGGCGAAGCCGAGCAGGAGGTGGCCGCCAGCGCAGACATGGCGGATCAATTGTTGGAGGCGGGCAGCTCAACCGTGCCCCGCTACACGGCCTTCACGGTGGTGAACCAGGCGGTGGCGGCGGCGCGCAGTGTCCGCAGCCTGGCGTCGCAGGCCGGGCTGGTGAATGCCTGCCTCAGGCGGTTTCTGCGGGAGTCCGTCGCCCTGCTGGCGCAGGTCCAGACCGATTGGGAGGCGCAGTGGAACCACCCGGCATGGTGGGTCAAGCGTGTGCGAAGGGACCACCCCCAGCACTGGCAAACGGTGCTGCGCGCCAGCAACCACCCGGCACCCTTGACCCTTCGGGTCAACGAGACGAGGCTGGACCGGGCGGCTTATCTCGAACACCTGAAACCGTTGGGTTGGGCAGATTTTGCCGATGGGGCCCTGGTGGGCACCGCCGGTGTGACACTGGCTCGCGCAGGTGCCGCACGCAGCGGTGCGGTGGAAGCCTTGCCGGGCTATGCCGATGGCTGGTTCTCGGTTCAGGATGCTGCCGCGCAGCTGGCGGCACCGCTGCTGCTGGGCGGGGCGTCACTGCGTCAGGATGGCGCCGGTGCACAGGCGGCGCGGCCGCTGCGGGTGCTCGATGCCTGTGCCGCACCGGGTGGCAAGACGGCACACCTGCTGGAGGCGGCGCATCGTCTGGGGCTCAGCCTGTCATTGCTGGCGCTGGAGGTGGATGCGGCACGCAGCGAGCGCATAGTTGAAAATCTGCAGCGGCTTCAGCTGCCAGCCCCCGCGCATGGGGCGGGCCTGGCCAGCGACGTGCACGTGAAGGTGGCCGACGCGGAAGCGGTGCCCTCCTGGTGGGATGGGCAGTTGTTCGATGCCATTTTGCTCGATGCCCCCTGTACGGCCTCGGGCATCGGGCGAAGGCACCCGGACGTGCGCTGGTTGCGTCGGGCGACGGACGTGACCGCCCTGGTGGCCACGCAACGCCAGCTGCTTGATGCCTTGTGGCCACTGCTGGCCCCCGGCGGCCGCATGGTGTACTGCACCTGCTCGGTTTTCAAGGCGGAAGGTCAGGCCCAGGTTGATGCGTTTCTGTCGCGCCACACGGATGTGCGGCCGGCCTCATCACCGGGTCATTTGTTGCCCGGTGTGGCGTTGTGCGGCGCGGATTGGCCCGACAATTCGGCCGGTGAACACGACGGCTTCTTTTACGCAGCACTGGACAAATTGCCCGCCTGAGCATCGGCTTGCAGGTGGCGGTGCCTTTGCGCTGGGCAAAGGGTGGTGCATCGGGCTGACGGCGCTCAGGCGCATTGCCGTCTGGCTGGCTGGTGGGTGGGTCTGCGGGCTCATCTTGGTGGGTACACCTGCTGGGGCAGCCGTGTTGCAGCAGGTTGCGGTGCAACGGGTGGCAGATGGCATTCAGGTCTCGGCACGCATCGACTTTGCGCCTTCTCCAGCGATGGAAGAAGCGTTGACCAAATCTGTGCCGCTCTATTTTGTGGTGCAGGCCGATGTTTTGCGCGAGCGTTGGTACTGGACGGACAAGCGCCTGAGCAGTGCCAGCCGCACCTATCGGCTGGCGTTTCAACCCTTGTCACGCCAGTGGCGGGTGAGCGTGGCCACCGGTGCGGGGCCGGGTGGGGGCTTGCAATATGCCTTGCACCAGAACCATGACAACCTGAATGCCGCGCTCGCTTCCATCACACGGCTGGCGAACTGGCAGGTCGCCGAGGCCACTCGTGTGGAGGGTGAATCGGACCTGGTGCTGGATTTCCGCTTCAGGCTGGACCTGGCCCTGTTGCCCCGCCCCTTTCAGTTGGGCACCAACGCACAGAGTGAATGGAACCTTGACTTGCGCAGACGCCTGGCGGTACCCGACACAGTCCAGCCAGGACAGGGCCTGATGGATCCGCCCGATCCTGAGCCCGCCGGCGCAACCGGCAGCACACCGGTCAAAACGCCATGAGCCCAACCGAGCAGGCTCGCAAAGCGGCCGATCGCACCGTGCGTCGCAGGTGGGCCTGGCTGGCCGCTTCGGTGTTCATGCTGGCGCTTGCGATGGTGTTGATGTTCATGCTCACCACGGCCACTGACAACCGCGCGCTGTACGAGGCCAATTACGCCCGTTTGCTGGCTGTCAACGTGCTGGTGGCGTTGGTGTTGCTGGCCATCATTGTCTGGGCCATGTTGCGCCTTGTGGCGCGGTTTCGCCGCAAAAAGTTCGGCAGCCGGTTGCTGGCCAAAATCGCGGGTGTGTTTGCGCTGGTGGGCATGTTGCCCGGCTTGCTGATTTACGGTGTGTCGTACCAGTTCGTGTCGAGATCGATCGAAAGCTGGTTTGATGTCCGGGTGGAGGCGGCCCTCAGCGGGGGTGTCAACCTGGGTCGCATCGCCATCGACACACTGGCGGCCGATCTGACGACCAAAACCCGCCTCGCAGCCGGTCAGTTGGCCGCCGTGTCGGACAACGCTGCGCCCCTGGCGATAGACCGGTTGCGCGAGCAACTGTCGGCAACCGATGTGCAGCTGTGGAATGCTTCGGGTCAGCTGCTGGCCAGTGCCGGTGAATCCCGGTTTGTGTTGAACCCGGAGCGACCCAGTTCGTCCTTTTTGCGGCAACTGCGCCTGCAGCGCGCGGTGACCACCACCGAAGGGCTCGAAGATCAGCTCGGCAGCGAAAAGGCCACCCGCTCTCCCTCCGACCAGGCCCGGATACGTGTCTGGGTGCCGGTCAACAGCCAGGGATTCGGCCTGGTGGCCGAGCCCCGCTTCCTGCAAGTGGTTCAGCTGTTGCCGGAGGTGCTGGTGTCCAATGCCCTGTCGGTTCAGGCAGCCAACCGGGAGTATCAGGAGCGGGCGCTGGTGCGAGAGGGCTTGAAGCGCATGTACATCGGCACCCTGACGCTGGCGCTTTTTTTGTCGGTCTTTTCGGCGGTGCTGCTGGCGGCCGTGTTTGGCAACCAACTGGTGCGCCCTCTGCTGATGCTGGCCGAAGGGGTGCGCGATGTGGCCAAGGGTGATTTGTCCCCCAAGCTGGCCATGTCGTCACGCGACGAACTGGGCAGTCTGACCCGTTCGTTTGCCGACATGACGCAGCAGCTGGCCGACACGCGGCAGGCCTTGGATGCCAGCATCACGCAAGTGGATTCGGCACGGGCCAACCTGCAAACCATTCTCGACAACCTCACGGCCGGTGTGGTGGTGCTGGACGAAATGGGGCGGATCGACTCGATCAATCCGGGGGCGACCCGCATTTTGCGCATGCCATTGGCTCAGCATATTCACCAGCCGCTGGCGGAAGTGCCGGGGCTGGCCGTGTTGGCGCAAGGGGTGTTGCAACAGTTCGATCAAATTGCACCTGACCCGTCAGACGGTGTGGTCACGCGGCACGGTGACACGTGGCAGCAATCGTTCGAATGGGGCAGCGAAGGGGTAGACGATCCGTTTGGCGGCAGCATCACCATCATTGCCCGTGGTGCGCATTTGCCCCAGGGAAAGCGTTTGGTGGTGTTTGATGACGTGTCCGAGTTGGTGTCGGCTCAGCGTGCCAAAGCCTGGGGCGAAGTGGCTCGGCGGCTGGCGCATGAGATCAAGAATCCGTTGACCCCCATTCAGCTGTCTGCCGAGCGCCTGGCCATGAAGCTGGACGGCAAGCTGGAGGGCGCAGACAAGGCTTTGCTGACGAAGTCGGTCAAAACCATTGTGGATCAGGTGGATGCGATGAAGCGGCTGGTCAACGAGTTCCGCGACTACGCCCGGTTACCCGCAGCGGACCTGCATGCCGTCGATCTGAACGCATTGGTCATTGAAATCATGGCGCTCTACGAGCAGGCGGCGGTGCCGGTGCGAATCGACCTCTCGCCCGATTGCCCGCCTATCCGGGCAGACGCACAGCAGGTTCGGCAAGTCATTCACAACCTGGTTCAGAACGCGCAGGATGCGACAGGCGAAGGCGGTGGCATCGTGACCATCAAGACGCGCCCGGGGAGTACCGGGCAACGTGTGAGGCTGATCGTTGTCGATGAGGGGCCGGGTTTTGCCGAGCACATCCTCAAGCGGGCATTTGAGCCATATGTCACCACCAAGGCCCGAGGGACCGGGTTGGGGTTGGCAGTCGTCAAAAAAATTGTGGACGAGCACGGTGCCCGCATCGAGCTGGGCAACCGGTTGTTCGAAGACCGGGTTCTGGGCGGACAAGTCACGGTATCATTCGCAGTTGCGAATTAACAACAGACGAGTGGAGAGGCAGCGGCAATGGCCAATATTCTGGTGGTGGATGACGAGCTGGGCATCAGGGATTTGTTGTCTGAAATCCTGAACGACGAAGGGCATGCCGTCGAACTGGCTGAGAACGCGGCACAGGCGCGCGCTGCGCGTTTGCAGTACCGGCCAGACCTGGTGTTGCTGGACATCTGGATGCCCGATACCGATGGCGTCACCTTGCTCAAGGAATGGTCGAGCAGTGGCCTGCTGACCATGCCCGTGGTGATGATGAGTGGGCATGCCACCATCGACACGGCAGTCGAGGCGACGCGCATCGGTGCCATGTCGTTTCTGGAAAAGCCCATCACACTGCAGAAGCTGCTCAAGGCCGTGGAACAGGGGCTGACCAAAACTGCTGAAAAACCTCGGGCTGCGGCACCGGTTGCACCCAAGGTCACGCAGGAACTGACGGTCGAATTTGCCATGACAGGCGGGGTGTTGCCGGATGTGGTGGCAGACCTGGGCCCGATACCGTCTCAGAATTTTGATCTCGACAAGCCTTTGCGTGATGCGCGTGACGAGTTTGAAAAGGCTTATTTCGAGTTTCACCTGTCCAAGGAAGGTGGCTCGATGACGCGTGTCGCTGAAAAAACCGGTCTGGAACGCACCCACTTGTACCGCAAGCTCAAACAATTGGGCGTGGACCTGTCCAGGGGGAAGCGTTCCGGCTTTTGATGCGTGTCTGTTCCGGGGCAGATGGGGCGGTCATGCAAGGCGCATCGGGCGCAAAACCGCTGAGTTTTCTGCCAGGTTCCCGGCGGATGACTCAGTGCCGATATGTGACGAAAATATGATGCTATAATCATGGTCTTGGCCCGGTAGCTCAGTTGGTAGAGCAGCGGATTGAAAATCCGCGTGTCGATGGTTCGATTCCGTCCCAGGCCACCAAGTTTTGCGGGATTAGCTCAGTTGGTAGA
>DDUQ01000084.1:56350-81035 GCA_002344885.1 Comamonadaceae bacterium UBA2334 | reverse complement strand
GTTCGAGCCTCTTATCCCGCTCCACACGCAAACACAAAAGCCCTCCTTGCGAGGGCTTTTGTGTTTTTGGCTCAGGTTGCGTCAGCGCCACCCGGATGTTTTCGTCATGATAAACGTCTGAAGCACGTCGGTGTCGGCCACTCTGCGGTTCCCCCTGAACACTTTGCCGCAACCGTCGACGGCCGGGTGTGCCACCCACACTGCCGAAATGCGTTGTCCGTTGTCGGACTCGTCGAGAATCAGTTCGCCCTCGTCCAGGTCGCCAGACAACCAGATGACCTGGTTGCGTCCTTCACCCGACGCCATGGCGGGTGCCTTCATGGCCCCCCGCAAGCTGTCGGCGTGCTCGGGGTGGCGTTCGAACAGCACGGTGGCGCGAGCCGCAGTTGGGCGGCTGGATTCTGCTTGCTGATCGGCGGGCAACGGACCATCGAAGAACGTGACCTGCCACAGGCCATACATGTGCGTGGTGGTGACATTGCCCGGTGACGGGCAGGCAGCGATCGGGTTGCCTGCCGGAGCGGTCGCAGACGGAAATTTAGAATCTTTTTGGTCTTCAGCGCTTGCTGAAAGGGCGCTGAGTGCTATGACCATTGAGAAAAATGTGGCGGTGCTGCGCATGTTTGTTCGATCAGTGGTGTTTGGTCTGGGATGCCTGCTTGGCGCGCTGGGCAAATTCTGCCCGCAGTGCCCTGAGCTTTTCGCGTGGGTCCTCTCGGCTGGTTGCCTGGTCCAGTGCCATTTCCTGGATGAAGCGGCTGGCCTTGCCGTTGATGTATTCGCGCCCTTTCTTGCGGCGCTTCAGCCAGCTCACCACCAGTGACAGCCGTGCACGGGTGATGCCCACATACATCAGGCGCCGCTCCTCTTCCAGACGCTGAGCGAGTTGAAGGGGGTCAGACGCATCACCGTCGTCCTGCTCCAGCTCATCGAGCTTGAACGGCAGCAGCCCTTCGTTTGTACCAACCAGCATCACATGGGGCCACTCCAGCCCTTTCGATGCGTGCAGGGTGGAGAGCGTCACGACGTTGTCCTCCTGCTCGCCGCGGTCTGAAATGGTCGACAGCAAGGCAATGGACTGGGCCACTTCCAGCAGAGACTTTTCGCCGGATGCGGCGGCCGGTGCGCCTGCTGCACCTCCGCTGGCGGCGTCGGGACGCTGCGCAGGGCCACTACAACGGCCGGCCATCCAGTCGCAAAACTCATTCACGTTGTTCCAGCGGGCGGCGGCCACCTTGTCGCTGTCTTCGCTGTCATGCAGGTACTTTTCGTATTGCATCTGCCGGAGCCACTCGGTCAGGAACGTGCGGGCATTCTCTGCGCCGGTGGTGTGGCGGGGGGGGGGGGGGCGGTTGTTTTCCTTGGCCCCCAACTCATGGGGGGGGGGGCCCGGCCCCCCCGGCCCCCCCCCTTTCTTTTTGGGGCCCCGGCCCCCCCCCGGCGGCGGAGACGAAAAACAACCCCCACCCCCCCCCCCCNNCACGTTGTTCCAGCGGGCGGCGGCCACCTTGTCGCTGTCTTCGCTGTCATGCAGGTACTTTTCGTATTGCATCTGCCGGAGCCACTCGGTCAGGAACGTGCGGGCATTCTCTGCGCCGGTGGTGTGGCGGGCGCGGTGGGCCAGTTCGTTCACCTCCCGTCCAAACTCGTGGAGGCTGGCCACTGCCCGCGCAGGCAAGGCAGCGGGGAGCGAGTGTGAGAACAGCGCTTCGAACAGACTGACTTTGTACTGCCCCGAAAACTCGCCCAACGCGGCAAGCGTCTGGTGCCCGACACCACGCTTGGGCGTGGTGATGGCGCGCAGGAAGGCGGGGTCGTCGTCGTTGTTGACCAGCAGGCGCAGCCAGGCGCACAGGTCACGGATTTCTGCCCGGTCGAAAAAACTGGTGCCACCAGACACCTTGTACGGAATCTGGGCCTTGCGCAGCGCCTGCTCGAACACCTTGGCCTGGTGGTTGGCGCGGTACAGCACGCAAAAATCGCGGAACTCCCTGTGCCGGCTGCTCAGCGGACCCACCCCGGCGCGGATGCCCTGGATGCGCGCCACCACCCGCTCGGCCTCGTGTTCCTCGTTGTCTGCCGCCACCACCCGCACGGGTTCGCCTTCGCCCAGGTCGCTCCAGAGCTTTTTCGGGAACAGTTTGGGGTTGGGGCCGATCACATTGTTGGCGGCCCGCAGGATGGCGCTGGTCGAGCGGTAGTTCTGCTCCAGCTTGATGACCCGAAGGCTGGGGAAATCCACCGGCAACTTCCTGAGGTTGTCCAGCGTCGCGCCGCGCCAGCCATAGATGCTCTGGTCGTCATCGCCCACGGCGGTGAAGCGGGCGCGCTCGCCGACCAGCAGCTTGAGAAACGCGTATTGCGTGGCGTTGGTGTCCTGGTACTCGTCCACCAGCACATGGCCCATCTGTTGCTGCCAGCGCTCGCGCGCGTCGGTGTGCTGTTGAAGCAACTTCAGTGGCAGGCCAATCAGGTCGTCAAAGTCGACTGCCTGGTAAGCGCTCAAACGCTCCTGGTAGCGCGCCATGAGCACGGCCGTGGTGCGTTCGTCCTCGGTGACGGCCTGTGCCAGCGCGGCATCGGCATCCAGACCGGCATTCTTCCAGTTGCTGATGGTCCATTGCCACTGCCGGGTGGTGTTGGAGTCGGTGGTGCCTCCGGCGCAGTCTTTCAGGATGCTGGTGATGTCATCGGTGTCCAGGATGCTGAAGCTGCTTTTCAGCCCCAGCACCGAGCCGTCCTGCCGGAGCATGCGCACCCCCAGGGCATGGAAGGTGCAGATGAGCACCTTCTGCGCCGATTTGCCCACCAGTTGCCGGGCGCGTTCGCGCATTTCCGCTGCGGCCTTGTTGGTGAATGTGATGGCTGCAATGCGGTCTGCGGCCAGCCCGGCCTCGATGAGGCGGGCGATCTTGTGGGTGATGACGCGTGTTTTGCCCGAACCGGCTCCCGCCAACACCAGGCAGGGCCCCGACAGGTGGAGCACGGCATCCTGCTGGGCAGGGTTCAGGCCAACGGTGAGGGTGGACGAGACGGGGGACGAGGTCACGGTGAGCAGCGGGGCACGGGCGAAACGGCTGATTGTCGCGCCTGTTGGCGGTCGGCCGAGGGGATGCTGAGACAATCGCCGCCATGTTGGATGTGCTGTGGGTGACCTTCCCCTTCTTTGCGCTGGTGCTCTGCGGCTACCTGGCGGCCCGGCGGCGCATGTTGCCGCTGGATGCCATCGGCGGGCTCAACGGGTTTGTGCTGTATTTCGCGTTGCCCTGCATGCTGTACCGGTTCGGGTCGACCACGCCCATTGCCCAGTTGCTGGATGCGGCGGTGTTCGGCGTGTACCTGCTGTGTGCGCTGGTGATGGTGGGCTTTGCGGTGGTGGTGTCATTCAATGCGCGCATCCGCTGGAACGATGCGTCGTTCGGGGCGCTGGTGGCCGCGTTCCCGAACACCGGCTTCATGGGCGTGCCCCTGCTGGCCACCCTCATGGGGCCGCGCAGTGTGGGGCCGGTGATTGTGCTGATTGTGGTGGACATGGTCGTCACGAGCTCCCTGTGCATCGCGCTGTCCAGACTGGATGGTGCCAAGGGTGGCGCGCTGGCGGCGGTGCGCAAGGCGCTGGCGGGCGTGCTGACCAACCCCATGCCCTGGGCCATTGTACTGGGCGGTGTGGCTTCTGCCGTGGCGTTCACTTTGCCCGCGCCGGTGCAGAAGACGGCGTGGCTGCTGGCCGATGCCGCTTCACCGGTGGCGCTGTTCACCATCGGTGCGGTGCTGGCTCGCGCGCAGATGACCGTAGACCACCCGGCTCCGCTGGGCGACTATGTGCCCATCGCCCTGATGAAGCTGGTGCTGCATCCATTGCTCGTGCTGGTGGTGGGGGCTGCCGCCATTCAGATGGGCGTACCGCTGGACACCTTCACGCTGACCGTGATGGTGCTGGTGGCGGCTTTGCCCAGTGCCAGCAATGTGTCGTTGCTGTCGGAGCGTTTTGGGGCAGACACCGGGCGCATTGCCCGCATCATCCTGGTGTCGACGGCTGCGGCGTTCTTCACCTTTTCGGCTGCCGTCTCATTGATGCGCTGAGCACACAAGCAAAAATGGCCTCTGGCGTTTGATTGGCGACATCAATCGCTATTGTTTTTGATGGCTTGGTGGCTTGGTGGCTTGGTGGCGAGCAGGCGTCCACCCGGTTGATGCCGTGTCAGATGGCCAGCGGATCCACATCAATGGCCCATCTGAACAGCCCCTTGGCTGCGGGCAGCGTCTTGCACCTCGCCAGGTGCTCGTGCCAATGCGTCAGCACGTGCTGCAAGGCGGGACGTGAATCGCTTTCCAGCAGCATCTGCGCGCGTTCAATGTTGGCCACCCGCTGGATGTGCATGGGCACTGGCGGGTACAGCGTCAGGTGCTCTGCGCCGGCCAGTTGCCGGGCGGCGTCGCGGGCAGCCGCCAGAAAGGCCTGGGCCGCTTCCTGCGTGCGGGCTTCCGCACGCAGCAAGGCCTGGTAGGTAAACGGGGGCATGCCGGCGGCTTCCCGGTCGGCCAGCTCGCGCTGCGCAAACCGTTCGAAGTCGTGCGTGCGCAACGCCGTGAACAGCGGGTGGGCGGGGTTCCACGTCTGCACCCACAACTCGCCTTGGTGGCTGAGGCCCGCATCGCGTCCCGCCCGGCCACCGGCCTGCATCAGCAACGAGAACAGCCGCTCGGGGGCCCGGTAGTCAGACGCAAACAGTGCAGAGTCGGCGTTGAGGGCTGCCACCAGTGTGATGCGCCTGAAGTCGTGCCCTTTGGCCACCATCTGGGTGCCCACCAGCACGTCGACTTCGCCGCTGTGCATGCGGGCCAATTGCGCTTCCAGGCTGCCTTTCTCGCGCGTGGTGTCGGCATCGATGCGTGCCACCCGCAGGCCCTGACCATCTGGCCGCTGCTGATCGGACAGCAGTGCGGCAACCTGTTCTTCCAGTTGTTCGGTGCCTTTGCCGATCGGGGCGATGTCCAGGTTGCCGCAGTCGGGACACGCGCGGGGCACCCGTTCGGTGAAGCCGCAATGGTGGCAACGCAACGTCCGGTCGATTTTGTGGAACACCCGGTAGGCGCTGCAACTGGGGCAGTGGCTCTTCCATCCACAGGCGTGGCAGCTCAGCACCGGGGCATAGCCGCGCCGGTTGAGTAGCAGCAGGGACTGTTCGCCGCGTTGCGCCCGTTCACCGATGGCCGCGAGCAGCGCGGGCGCCAGCACCGCCCCCTTGTGTTGTTGCGCCATGTCCACCAGTCGCAGGTGGGGCAGTCGCCCGCCACCCATGCGGTCGGGCATGTCCAGGCGCACGTAGCGCCCGTTGGCGGCGGCATGCCAGCTTTCCAGAGAGGGTGTGGCAGAACCCAGGATGACCTGGCATGCGCGGCCGTGGCGGGTTTCAACCTGCGCGCGGTAGACGGCCAGGTCACGCGCCGAATAGCGCGCGCCCTCCTGGCTTTTGTAGCTGGGGTCGTGTTCTTCATCGACGATGATCAGCCGCAGGCCGGGCGCGCTGCACAGCACAGCCATGCGGGTGCCCAGGATGATGCGGGCCTGGCCCAGGTGGGCAGCCAGCCAGTGTGTCAGGCGCTGCGCCGGCGTCATGCCGCTGTGCTGGGTCGCCACCTGATGTTCGCCAAACCGTTGCGTGAACCGCGCCAGCAGCATGGGCGTCAGGTTGATTTCCGGCACCATCACCAGTACCTGGGCCGCCGGGTCACTGGCCAGCAGGCGCTGCGCGACCTGCAAATACACCTCGGTCTTGCCGCTGCCGGTTGCACCGAACAGCAAGACCGGTTTGTGCTGGGCACCGGCAGCGGCCAGGGTGTCCAGCACGTGTTGCTGCTGGGTGCTCGGGATAAGAGGAGCGTCGAGTGCTGCGGCGCTCGCGGGTGCGGCGGCGGTGCTGTTCGCTGATTTTTGCAACCGGCTCAGCCTCCTGACCCACTGCTCGCTGCTGAGGTCGCGCAATTGCGGAGGCAGAGCGGCCAGTGCCAGCTCACCCAGGCTGCGTTGGTAGTAACGCGCAGCAAATGCTGCCAGCATCCGCCAAGCCGCATTGAGGGGCGGGCAACCGGCCAGCCTGTCAAGCACGGCTTTCAGTTCAAGCGGGGTGTTGCCCGTGGTTGGGGTTTCGTCCGGGGGAGGTTGATCCCACACAATGCCCAGCACATCGCGTCGCCCCAGTGGAACCCGAACCAGGGTGCCGGCCTCGCAGGCAGGTGGGCACAGGTAGGTCAACGTGCTGGTCAAATGGGTGTGGGCTGGCAATGCCACCACGACGGGCGAGGGGGTGCCCGGCTGCGAGTTGGGGGGGGCGGCATCCGCTTCGCCAGTTGCCGTTGATTGCTTAAGTGGCCTCATGAAGAACGATGCAAGTCATTGATTTGTCATCGATTCCGCAGCCATCCCCAGGTTCTGTGGATAACTTTGTGGACAGATCGTCCGAAGCCCGTCAAAACCCGCGCCGGACAAGGGTTTCAACAGTTTGCCCATGAAAAAGGCAATTTTATGAAACCCAATCAAATCAAAGACTTGCATTCGCTAGGCGTTTGATAGCGAGCGGGCGGTCCACCGAGGGTGACGGGTTGTCACGTGCGCTCGAAATGTGCATAACACATGACAAAAAATGCGGAAATGCCCCTTGATTTGTGCTAAGCGCAGGTCTTTCAGGCCTGGCTGCGCATGCGCCGCGAGTGGCTGTGCACGGCCGCAACGAGTGCCGCCACGCTGTCAGGCGGTGTGTACTGGCTGATGCCATGTCCCAGGTTGAAGATGTGCGTCGGGCCGCTGGTGCTCCGGTCTGTATGGGGGATGCCAAAGCTGTCCAGTACTCGTGTGGCTTCGGCTTCGATCTGTGCGGCCGAAGCGAACAGTACATTGGGATCCAGGTTGCCCTGCAGTGCTTTGCCAGGCCCCCCCACATCGCCGCCGACCATGGCCCGCGCCTGGCCGAGGTTGACCGTCCAGTCCAGGCCCAGTACGTCGCAGGGCAGGTCCTTCATGTCCTTCAACCACAGGCCGCCGCCTTTGGTGAAGACGATGCTCGGGATGCGTTGGCCGTCTTTTTCGGTTTTCAGTTGGTCTAGCACCCGACGGGTGTAGGCCAGGCTGAAAGACTGGAACTTGCCATCGGCCAGCACACCGCCCCAGCTGTCGAAAACCATCACTGCTTGTGCACCGGCGTCGATCTGGGCGTTCAGGTAGGCGGCTACCGCATCGGCATTGATGGCAAGGATGCGGTGCATCAGGTCGGGGCGGCTGTACATGAGGGTTTTGACGGCACGGTAGTCGTCCGAGCCGCCGCCTTCGACCATGTAGCAGGCCAATGTCCAGGGGCTGCCCGAAAAACCGATCAGCGGCACCCGGCCGTCCAGCGCTTTGCGGATGCTGGTGACCGCATCGAACACGTAACGCAACTTCTCCATGTCGGGCACAGCCAGTGCGTCAACAGCGGCTTCGTCCCGCACGTTGCGTGCGAACTTGGGGCCTTCGCCGACTGCAAAGCTCAGGCCCAGGCCCATGGCATCGGGCACGGTCAGGATGTCGCTGAAGAGGATGGCGGCATCCAGCGGATAGCGTTCCAGCGGCTGCAAAGTCACTTCGGTGGCGTAGTCGACGTTGGTGGCCAACCCCATGAAGCTGCCGGCTTTGGCCCGTGTTGCGCAGTACTCCGGCAGGTAACGGCCGGCCTGGCGCATCAGCCACATGGGGGTGTGGTCAGTGGCCTGACGCAGGCAAGCACGCAGGAAGGTGTCGTTTTTCAAAGGGGCAAAAGGCATGGTGTCAGATCAGTGGTGTGAATGAATGGGCGGCTGTGCGCTGGGCCGAGCCTGCCATTATCCGCGCAGGCATTTTTCGGCCTGACCCGGCGGCGGCCTGCGTCAGGCAGGTTGATGCGGTTCAGGGTGCCGCGAGGGCTGCACGCACTTCGGCGACTGTCAGGATCTCAGACAGCACCACGGGCGGTTTGTCAGGCAGGTACAGCGCATAGGTGGGCACACCGTTTCGCCCCAGCGCCGCCAGTGCCGCCGTGATGGCCGGGTCCCGGCGAGTCCAGTCGGCACGCAGGCGAACGATGTTCTGGCTGGTCATGTCGGCCATCAGCGATGGGTCGCCCAGTGTGTTGTGCTTGTTGTATTGGCAGGTCACGCACCAGGCTGCTGTGAAGTCCACAAACACCCCGCGTCCCTGCCGGTTGAGCTCGGTCACGGCTGTGGGTGACCAGGCTGCCCAGTCAGAGGGTCGTTGTCCCGTTGCTGCCCATGCCGTGTCGGTCGCAGGGGCGCTGTCAGCGGCAGCATGCTGGGGAGACCACATGTACGGGCCGACGGTCAGCACCAGGCCCAGCAGGCCCAATGTGGATGCTCCCCGCAACCACACGGCTCCTCGTGTGGTGAGGCCCCATGCCCAGGCTGCCAGCGCCAGCGTCACGAGTACCGCCAGCAGGGCCGCAGAGCCATGGATGCCAGACTGGTGACCCAGCACCCACACCAGCCACACCACCGTGGCAAACATGGGGAACGCCATGAGCTGTTTGAAAACGAGCATCCAGGGGCCGGGGCGTGGCAGCGCATGGGCGATGACCGGCCACCAGCTCGCCAGCAGATAGGGCAGCGCCATGCCTAGCCCTATCGCAGCGAAGACGGCCAGTGCTTGTGCGACCGGCAGTCCGATGGCCAGGCCCAAGGCTGCACCCATGAAAGGTGCCGTGCAGGGGGATGCCACGGCTGTGGCCAAAACACCTGTCAGAAAAGCATCGGCTGCCGGGTGCCTGGCCTGCAAGGTGGCCAGGCTCGATGGCAGCACATGGCCCACTTCGAACGTGCCCAGCAGGTTCAGCCCGATCAGCGTGAACAGGATGGCCAGTGCCACCACCACGGCGGGGCTTTGCAGCTGGAAGCCCCAGCCCAACTGTTCACCCGCGGCGCGCAGGCCCAACAGCAAGCCCCCAAGGGCCAGGAACGACAACACCACGCCAGCCGTGTACGCGATGCCTGATGTGCGGTGCCGGGCCCGCAGCGCGTCAGAGGAGCGTGTATCCGTTTCCTGATGTTGTGTGAACGCGAGGACTTTGATCGCCAGCACCGGAAACACACACGGCATGAGGTTGAGCAGCATCCCGCCCAGAAAAGCCCCCAGCACAGCCAGCAACCAGGTGTTAAGTCCCACGCCCCCAGTTGGCTTGGCGGGAAAGGCCGTTGGGTTGTTGCCGGGCAAACCACCGGTCAAGCCTGCCGTCCCAGGCGCATGGCTGGCAGCACCCGGTTCCGCTGGCGGGGGCCAGGCACCGTCCACGTTCGCCGTGAACCGGATGCCAGCCGCCGCCTGCTCGCCGGGCTTGAGTGCCTGGTTGTTTGCGAGCACCCATGTCATCTGGGTGGGGGTTTCTGTTCGAAGGGGGCTCAAAGGCAGCCGTGCCGTCCATGTCTGGTTCTGCCATGCTTGCGTCCAGGGCGCGCCGGGTTCGATGATGCCGGGCTCGTGTGGAAAGGCTTCAAGCGTTTTGCCGACCCAGTCGGAGGGTGGGTTGGGTATGGATATTTGCAAAAAATCAGGGTCAACGCTTATTTTGTATGAATTTGCAGCTATTGTTTTTGGTAGACTGCTGGCGGCCGCCTCAAACAACCTGCCGTGAAGGGTGGTTGGGGCGTTTGCGGCCACGCTGGTTTGAAGCCTTGCTTCTTCCGGGATGCACTCGCTGCGACATGTCAGCCACGAGGCTTGCAACAACAAGGTCAGTTGCTGCCCCTGCCAATCGGGCGGAAGGGTCAAGGGTGTCGCCAGCAACACGGTGCCGTCATACCCGTAATTTGCCAACGGCCCGAGCTGAAATTTTTTGGGTGTGGGCCATGCAATGTCGCCTGCCGACACCCCCGGTGGAAGTTGCCAGTTCAGTTGTGTGGGCAGACCTGAATCACCGGAGTTGAGCCAGTAGGTGTGCCATTTGGGTGCATGCTGCAGTTGCAGACCCGCCCAGACGGTTTGCCCGGCTGTCAAACCCTGGGGTGCATGTACCAGCAATTCGGCTGTGGTTTGTGGGCTTTTGAAAGTGGTCTGGCCCGTGAGGTTGCCGATTTGGGCCTGGGCAGCGCTGCTGACCAGACTGGCAAACAGGCTGACCAAGACGGCAATCAGATGGACGAGTGGGAGGCGATGCATGGGGCAGTGTTGGGTTCGGTGTCAGCGTGTGATCGTAATGTGCGCTCACGGTTCCCGATGCCCGGTGAGCCCAGGTGGCTGATGATGCCTGCGACCAGTCTGGTGCATATCATCCAGCGGCCCGGAGCAATGAGGTGCGATGTGGGTGCGGTCAAGTGATACATATTTACAACACACGGCCCGATTCGTTCATGGAGTCATTGCTCAGGGTTAAGCCTGTGCCGTCCGGATTCTGAACTGAGCGAGAATCAACGGCAATTGCATCCACAATGCGCTCCTATGTCCGAAATGTCTGAAGATCATCTTGAATTGCTGCGTACGCTGGCGCTTGAGCGCATCTCGCCGCAATGGGCAGATTTTTTGGGTTTGATGTCTGAAGCACTCGGCAATCAGTTGGAGCCTGCCGAGTACCGGCAACTGCTGAGTGATCTGGGGCGTGGCTTCGCCGCTCGGAACCCGCTTCCGCCGTGCACCGGGCTGGAGGAGCTCTCAACTGCCATGAATAGCGTATGGAAGCGCATGCAGTGGGGTTTCGTCGAGTTGTCAGACCAACGATCGCAGTTGGAGGTGGCGCATCGCGCCTGCCCTTTGCCGGCAGCCTTGCAACTGGATGCAGAGATCGCCGGCGGGTTTCTGGAGGGTGTGTACGCGGTCTGGCTGGTTGCGGCCGGTGCGCCTGAGGAATTGGAGTTGGTGCAAGTTGAAGGCCCTGAACTGCCGATGTTCATGGCCTTTTCACTGATGAGTCGCGCGCAAATAGCATGACAGTTCTGTGGTCCACAGCGAATCGGAGGGGGCATGTCCAAAGCTGAAGACATCAATACGCTGTACAAGCGTTTTGGCGGCAACGCTGGAACGTACCAGGAAATCGGTGCCAGCGAAATGGCAGGTGCTGCTGCACAACGGTGGCCTTTGCTGGGTGAATTGAGGCCTCAGGGCCACAGAGAAGCACCATCGGCAACCAAAGGCGGTGTGCCGGTGGGTGACCGGCAGGTTCGCAGTTTCATGGTGCCGCCAGCGCACCGGTCGATGCCGGCCGAGCCTCCACAGGAACCGCAACCGACTTCTTTTGCCACTCAGCCGTCCCCGCCCCAACACGTGGCTCCCGTTGCAGAGCCTGTGCAGCCTGCACCTGTCCGCCGGCATCAGGAGGATGTGCCAGCATCGCCTGGGCCTGTGACACAAGCCAAAGCGCCTGCAGCAGGATCGCCTTCCAGGCGGCCATTGTTCGGCGGTGCGCGAGACTCTCAGCCAGAACAACCGGCCCGAGCTGAACCGACACCTGTCGCCGCGTCTCAGTGGTTGGCCGGAAAGCCTTCTGCACCTGTCGTGACCGCTAAGCCAGCCAGCAAGGCACCGGCCAAACCCAGGAAGGTCAAAGAGGAAGTGGCGGCGGTCGAACCCATCGCAGCACCCAAAAAACGCCCAGCCTCCAAGAAGGCGGTCGCATCCTCCAAAAAGCGTGATGAGATTGCGCAGGAAGAGGCATCTTTACAGTCGGTGTTCAATCGCCTGGTGCCACCCAAGCCTGAAGCACCAGCACCTGTTGCTGCCCCCTTGAAAAAGTTGGTCAAGTGGTAATCATCACAGTCGTATCGGCCAAGGGCGGTGTGGGAAAGACAACGTTGTCGGCTTGTCTTGCACTGGGTTTGGCGCAGGGACGTGATGTTCTGGCGGTGGACTTGGACCCACAGAATGCCTTGCGGCTTCACTTGGGTGTGGCTGCGTCCGAGATAGATGGTGCGTGTCGTGCCACGCTGGAGGAGCGCAACTGGCAGACGGCTGTCTACAAAGGGGGCAACGGTCGTCCAAGCGTGTTGCCTTATGGCAACATCAACGAGACTGATCGCGATGCACTTGAGGTGCACCTGTCTGGCAACCCCAATTGGCTGGTCAATGGTTTGCGCAGTCTCGGTCTCGGTCCCAAGGGCGTGGTCGTGATCGACACGCCACCTGGCCCCTCGCTTTACCAACAGCAGGCATTGCGTGCGGCAACGTTCACGTTGGTGGTGGTACATGCGGATGCGGCCTCTTACGCAACCATTGCCTCCATGGAAACCATTCTGGAGCGGTACTGCAACGCCCGGCCCGGTTTTGGCGGTTCAGCGTATTTGCTGAACAATGTGTCCAGTGCCAGCGCTTTGTCCCGCGATGTGGTGCGTGTGGTTCGGTCTGAATTGGGCGACCGGGTCATACCAGTGGTCGTGCATCAGGATGAGTCGGTCAAAGAGGCCATGGCTTTTGATCAGCCGGTGCTGTCCTACGCACCCCACGGTGAGGCCACACGTGACATCAAGCAGGTGGTGCGTTGGTTTGATCAGAATCTGCCCGCGATGCACCGCATTGCCGACGCGAGAGGCGCATGAACGTTCGTCGTATCCGGTACGCTCGTCTCCAGATGCGAATGCTGGGGCGTCGCAAGGGCTTTGTGTTTGCTGTGAATGCCGTTCGGGAACTGGCCGGATGGCGTGGTTGGCAAAACCCGTTGATTCAATTGGCGGTGTTGGCCGTCGCACTGCCGGTGATGTGGATGGTGGTCACCATCAAGCTGACAGCTTGGCAGCAACTGGCACTGGTTGTGCTCAGTTTTGGTTCAGCACTTTTTTTCAGGATGTTGCCGGGGCGATATGTCACGCAGGTGCTTATCGTACTGTCGGCGGTCGCCTCGACGCGATATTTGTACTGGCGCCTGACCGAAACCATTTCCTTTGATACATGGCTCAGCGGGTTGTTTGGCTCATTGCTGTTCATTGCCGAGGCTTACGCTTGGATTGTGCTGGTGTTCGGGTATTTCCAGACCGCATGGCCTCTGGAGCGCAAGCCTGTGCCGATGGATCCGGATGTTTCGAAGTGGCCGTCGATCGATGTCCTGATCCCCACTTACAACGAACCGCTGAAGGTGGTGCGTACCACGGTTTTGGCCGCCATGGCGATGGATTGGCCCAGAGACCGGTTACGTATCTACATTTGTGATGATGGCAAGCGTGAGGAATTTCGGCAGTTTGCCGAAGAGGCGGGCGTGGGCTACCTCACACGCTCGACGAAGAAGCATGCGAAGGCCGGTAACCTGAATGCGGCCTTGACGAAAATTATGGGTGAGTACGTGGCCATCTTCGATTGCGACCACATTCCTACCCGGACGTTTCTGCAAGTCACCATGGGCTGGTTTGGCAAAGACGCCAAGTTGGCCATGGTTCAGACGCCACACCATTTCTTTTCGCCTGATCCTTTTGAAAAAAACCTGGGCACTTTCAAGAAAGTGCCTAACGAAGGTGAACTTTTCTACGGCTTGGTGCAGGACGGAAACGACCTTTGGAATGCGACTTTTTTCTGCGGTTCCTGTGCCGTGATCAAGCGTTCGGCACTGGACGATGTGGGGGGGGTGGCGACTGAAACTGTGACCGAAGATGCGCACACCGCGTTGAAGTTGCATCGCAAAGGCTATTCCACGGCGTTTCTGGCCATTCCGCAGGCCGCAGGTTTTGCGACAGAGTCGCTCGGTAGTCATGTGGGTCAGCGCATTCGTTGGGCGCGAGGCATGGCGCAGATTTTTCGGGTCGACAATCCGTTTTTGGGCAAGGGCCTGACATTTGCCCAACGCATGTGCTACGCCAATGCCATGCTGCATTTTTTCTATGGCTTGCCGAGGCTTATTTTCCTCACCGCGCCGCTGGCCTTCCTTTTGTTGGGCTCTGAAGTGATTCAGGCCACGGCTCTTTCGATTGCGCTGTATGCGTTGCCGCACCTGTTGCATGCCAACCTGACCAACTCCCGTATGCAGGGTGAGTTTCGTCATTCGTTCTGGGCTGAGGTATACGAGTCCGTGCTGGCTTGGTACATCTTGCGCCCCACCATGGTGGCGTTCATCAACCCAAAATTCGGCAAGTTCAACGTGACGGCGAAGGGCGGCTTGAATGAAACGTTGTTCTTTGACTGGGGCATTGCCAAGCCTTACATCATCCTCATGGGGTTGAGTTTGCTCGGTTTTGCGGCGGGCGTGTTCCGGTTGGTTTGGCAGGAAGCGCCCGATGTGGACACGATTTTGCTGAACCTGATCTGGACGGCTTACAACCTGATGATGCTGGGTGCCAGCATTGCGGTGGCCAACGAGGCAAGGCAGGTGCGCCAGTCCCCCAGGGTTCAAATGAAAATGGACGCAGCACTGAGGCTCCCCAATGGGCGCAGCTATGCCTGCAGCACCAGTGACTATTCGGATGGTGGTGTGGGTCTTGCGATGTCGGCTCCCATCGAGATTGCAACGGGTACATGGGTCAAATTGGCCCTCACCCGTGGTATGGAAGAGTACGAGTTCGATGCCAAAGTCACCATGAACCGTGGTACGAACTTGGGGTTACAGTTTGGCCCCATGTCCATTCAGCAATCGATCGACTTTGTCCAGTGCACCTTTGCGCGCGCGGACAGTTGGGTGGTTTGGGGAGACAAGCGTAAGCCGGACAAGCCGTGGCAGTCGTTCAAGGAAGTGGCTTGGATGGGACTCAGCGGATTCAAAGTCATGGTTGCGCTGCTGATCGGTTCCTGGCGCGAGCGCAAGGAACGCTTTCAGGCGCAATTCAATTTGACAAATGTTCGGGCAGCGCTGGATGAACGGCAAGCGCGTTTGCGTGCGTTCGCTGCGAGTCAACGTGAGGGCGGCAAGAGCGCGTCTTGACACGCATGAGCCTGCCGAGAGAGTACAAGGATTTTTATGTTCAAACGACAACTGCTAGCAGCCGTCATGTTTGGGGCCGCAGTCGCCACGTCTTCGCTGGCGCCGGACGCTTGGGCCCAGTCCAAGAAAAGCAAGCAGTCCACCACTGAAGCCGTTGAGGTGCCTGTGCTGGGCACGACGGCAGTGGCACCGATTCCGCAGCGAACCTACGGATTCACATTCAAACAACTGGGTGTGACGCAGTCGTTCCAATTGCGGGGGATCGATGCCATCTATTCAGTGCCGTTCAGCATTCCTGCGGATGAGGTCGTGACCGCAGTGAAGGTGAAGCTGGATTTCTCTTATTCCCCATCGTTGCTGACCAATCTTTCGCACCTGAAGATTTTGCTCAACGGAGAAGTTGCGCAGACCTTACCTTTACCCAAGGAAACGGCAGGGTCTGCCCTGATCCGGGAAATCTCCATCGATCCAAGGCTGGTGGCCGATTTCAACCAACTCAGCCTTCAGTTCATCGGGCACTACACGCTTGACTGTGAAGATCCTTTTCATTCCAGCTTATGGATGAACGTCAGCAACTTGAGTTCGATTCACTTCACGGTTGCGCCGCTTTCCGTGGTGAACGACCTGGTGTTGCTGCCAGGTCCGTTCTTTGACCGACGCGACGGTCGTCGGCTTGAGCGGCCCTTCGTCTTTGGCACCAACCCTTCTACTGCAACGCTCGAGGCTGCTGGCATCGTGGCCTCGTGGTTCGGTGACCTGGCGAGCTACCGGGGTGCGTTGTTCCCTGCCCATTTCAACCGTTTGCCCAACGACAACCTGGTGTTGTTTGCAACCAGCGATGACAGGCCGCAGGGTTTGGTGAACCTGCCTGCCATCAATGGGCCTTCCGTGTCTGTGGTGACACACCCCGCCGATTCGCGTTACAAGATTCTGCTGGTCATGGGGCGGGACGCGACAGAATTGCGTGCGGCTGCAACATCATTGGCATTGGCGAAGCCGGGTCTCGCAGGGCAGACGGTTTCGAGCATCAAACTTGAAAACCTGAAACCCCGTGTGCCTTATGACGCGCCACGGTGGTTGCCCAGTGACCGCCCGGTCAAGTTCGGTGATCTGGCAACACTGCAGGATCTGAATGTTCGTGGGTTGACACCCGATCTGGTGCGGCTGAACATGACGACACCGCCAGATCTGTTCGGATGGAATTCGAAAGGCGTGCCGGTTGACCTGAAGTACCGTTACACACCGCGGGTCAGGCAAGACAAATCCAACCTGAACATACTGGTCAATGACAAGTACGTCACTTCATACCCGTTGTTGCCGTATCCAGGTGCCAATGCACCGGACTCCGCAGTCTCGGACTTGATCGCCAAAATCGGTCCGGGTGATCTGATGCCAGGGCAAGCAAAATTCAACATCCCACTGGTGCATTTGCGCTCCAAGAGCCAGATGCAGTTCCACTTCAGTTTTGACTATCCCAAGGAAGGGGCTTGCCGCGACGTCGTGTTGGACAACATGCGCGCTGCCATCGATCCTGAGTCGGTGATCGACATCAGTTCATTCCCTCATTACCTCAAAATGCCGGATGTGAGCGCATTTGCCAACACGGGTTTTCCGTTTACCCGCATGGCTGATTTGTCTGAAACAGCAGTGGTGTTGCCAGACAGTTACAGCTCTGGTGATGTCGGTACCTATTTGACATTGATGGGACGTATGGGCCAGTCAACGGGATTGCCGGTTTACGGTGTTGCGGTGACGCGCGCCGTAGATGTCCAGAAGTTTGCGAACCGTGACATCCTGCTGCTTGGTGGGCCTTCTACGCAGTCCTTGTTCAAGGATTGGGCGAAATCCATGCCGTTCTCCGCAGATGGCGAACTTCGGTATTTCAGCATGTCCGATTTGCGGCGCAAGTACTTGCCATGGTACGAGTCCCCCAAAGACGACAAGCCCTTGACCGTGAACCTGTCAGCTGTGACATTGGCACGTGAGGCGGTCGTGTTTGGCTTCCAGTCACCCATGAATTCCAGCCGCAGTGTGGTGGCCTTGACCAGTGACAGGGCAACTGGACAGGCTGATTTGCTCAACGCCATGATGGACGAAGATGTCGTGCCCAAAATTCAAGGTGGTATTGCTGTCGTCAGGGGTAAAGATGTCGATTCGATGGAGGGCGTGTCTACTTATTACGTCGGCAGCCTGCCCCCTGTGCTGGCGGTTCGCTGGGCCTTGTCCAACAACATTTGGTTGGCAGTGTTGCTGATCGTGTTGGTCGCCATCATCCTGGCAGGTGTGTTCTATACACTTTTGCGGCGGCAGGCGGGCGCCCGTTCTGCAGGAAAATAAGCGAACGGTGTATTTGAACGTTCAGGCTGAATCAAAATGAACCCAATTTTTCGATTGCCAACCAAGCGTTGGGCTGGGCTCCTTGCCGGTGCAACGGTGGCGTCGGGGGCCGTGTTTTGGTCTGGACACTCACTTGCAGACGATGCCCTTGCTGTCAAGACCCTGACCGAACAGGCGCGTTTCTGGGAATCCAAAGGACGCACCGAACTTGCCGCGGCGGCTTGGAAACGGCTGCTCCAGATCGACCCCAAGAACCCGGATGCGTTGGCCGGACTTGCGCAGTCGGAATTGGCCAACAACCGCCCTGAAGCAGCCAGAGCCTTGACAGAGGAGCTCAAGCGCCAGCCTCAAGCCAGTCGCGAAGCCATTCGACGCATCGAAAATGCAACGGCCCAAAAGTCACTCAACACCAAGTTGTTGGATCAGGCGCGTGCGGCTTCTCGGGCAGGCAAGTTGGACGAAGCAGTCGGCCTTTACCGACAGTTGTTGGAGGGTCAACCCCTGACAGGCCCCATTGCCTTGGAGTTTTACCAAACCCTGGGCGGCACCACCACTGGTTGGGAAGAGGCGCGTAAAGGTTTCGAACGGCTCAGCCGTGAAGACGCAGGCAACAATGCCGTTGCGCTGGCGTATGGACAACATTTGACCTACCGAGCAGCGACACGTCGAGAAGGTATTCGGCTGCTGTCCGAGTTGGCACGGAAGCCGCAGGTGGGTTCTTCCGCTGTGGATGCCTGGCGTCGTGCGTTGATCTGGTTGGAGGCCACGCGCAGTGACACGTCCTTGTTCCAAGCGTTTCTGCAGGTTCAACCCAACGACGCTGCGATCAAGGCGCGTATCGCGAGTCTCAATCAGGTGGCGACACCCAAGCCGCTCGATGCCCGTTCCATTGGACTGCGGGATGGTTTTGCAGCTCTCAACATTGGTGATGTAGCGCAAGCAGAAAAGCGATTTGAAAGTTTGCTGGCCAGCGGTCCGAAGAATCCGGATGCGTTGGGGGGGCTTGGTGTGGTTCGGCTGAAACAGGAGCGATTCCCTGAAGCCGAAAAGCTGTTGGCTGAGGCGAGCCGTCTCAGCGGCAACCGGAAGTGGGAAGAAGCGTTGACCAGCGCGAGGTTCTGGCAAGCACTCGACGATGGAGACAGTGCTGCAGGTGCCGGGGACATTGCTGCAGCAAGACGTTTTTACGAGCGCGCTGCGAGGCTTGACAGCAAGCATGAAAGGCCGCCAGCGGCACTGGCCGATTTGCTCGTGCAGGAGGGCCGCCTGGTAGATGCTGAGCGAGCCTTTCGCGCGGTATTGTCGGCGCATCCCAAATCCGTTGACGTGTTCCGGGGATTGGCTGGTGTTCTGGTGCGTCAGGGTAAGGTGGATGAAGCCCTCGCTATGGCTGAAAAGCTGTCTGAAGACGAAAAAGAAGCGCTCGGCTACAACAGTTTGCGTGCAGAGCAGTTCAGGCTCCGTGCATTGGCGGCCATTGCGAACAATGACCCGGTAGGCGGCATGGCCCAACTGGAGGAAGCGCTGCTGTGGGATCCGAACAGCCCGTGGCTGCGTCTGGAGCTGGCGCGTCTTTATCACCGGTCGGGCGCGACCAATGAAGCCTTCGGTTTGATGGATGGTCTTCTGCAAACACGGCCAGACATGCCCGATGCCTTGCACGCGGCAGCTTTGATGAGCGCTGAGGCGAAGGAATACACACTCGCGCTGGCCATGCTCGAGAAAATACCTGTCGCCTCGCGGACAAGAGACATGACGGAGCTGCAGCGCAAGATGTGGGTGCGTGCGCAAACCAGCAAGGCCGAGGTACTCGCCAGGATGGGGCAGGTCAACCAGGCCGCGCAGACCCTGGATCAGGCCATGTCTGCCGCAGGACGCGATCCGGACTCGCTGGCTGCCATTGCCCAGGTCATGCTGGAGCTCGGCGATGAAGCGCGTTCACTCTCCATGATGCGCACTTTGCTGGCGCAGACGCCCAAACCTGAAACAGACCTGCTCATTCAATATGCGGGCTTGTTGCTCACCACCCGTCAGGATGTTGAATTGGCCGCTCAGCTCAGGCAGTTGTACGGTCAAACGCTGACACCTGATCAGCGAAAAGATTTGGACACCATTCGGTGGGCTTACAGCGTGCGCCAGACTGATGCACAACGTGAAGCAGGCAATTTTTCAGCTGCATATGAAATTGCTGCCCAGTTGCTCAGCGAGCGTCCCAATGACCAGTCGGCGCAATTGGCGCTTGCGCGTTTGTACTCGAGCGCGGGTGAACACGGCCGGGCCTTGGCCTGGTACCACCAGGTCATACAAATGACCACGCAACCTGACGTTGCCATGCTGGTTGCGGCAGGTGGGACCGCATTGCAGGCCGGTGAACTGGCGTACGCCAAAGCTGCCCTGGCGGCAGCCGAAGCCCTTGCGCCCAACAATCCGGATCTGCTGTCTACACAAGGTCGCTTGGCCAGGGCACAGGGTGAAAACAAGCGTGCCATTGAGTTGTTGCAGCAATCCCAGCAGGTCTCACTGGCTCGAAGCCAGATGACCAGTACTGGGCAACTTGGGATCAGTCTGGTTGACTATTCGATGCCAACCGCACCAGCTGCAGGGCGGCCGGGCAGCACGGTGGGCGCTGTGCCACCGATTCCCAATCCTCTCGGGGGACGGTCGGTTGCGCCCGCTGGTTTACAGCCTGTCCGACCTTTGATGTACCAAGGTGTGAGTCCTAACAGGCCAGTGTCACCCGGACAGCCGTATTCGGCTGCCCCCCAGCAGACCGTTGATGAAGTTCCTGCGCGAAGCGGTGGCGCGGTGTATGGCAGTAACTCTGGCAGGGCGGTCAATGGCGCTGCACAGGCCTCGGTCTTTTCCGATATGCCGCCAACGCAAGAAGGCATGCGGCCAGTTCAATACGTCGCCTCCCCATTCTCGCGACCGGGTGCTGAAGCTCCGGGAGTTGGGTCGGCTGCCAATCAGGCACTCCCTGCGCAGTCCATGCCTTGGCAGCGCTCGCCTGCGCAACCCCAGTCTGTGTTTTCTTCACCTGCCACGGTGCAGGGAGCGCCCGTTCTGACCCCGGTTGGAACGCTTCCTGCTTCGCCATATGCAGGTCAGACCAGTTCAGCCGCCATGCCTGTGCAGGGTTATGTTTCACCGGCCGAGGTGTACCGAGGGAATCCTGCTCCCTACATGTCCCCTTACCAGATGGTGCCTGTTCAGGCTGTACAGGCTCCCCCCATCGTGCAACAGGACACGCCCGCGCCGGTACGCGCAGCTACTTGGGATGCGCCGGTAACCTCAACCCCAACCCTGCAGCGTCGCGCCAGCGGGCCGGGGGCTTTGCAACGTGAGATTGATGAATTGCGGGCTGACCGGGCCGGCTGGTTCGGTGCAGGTGCGATGTGGCGAGGCCGCAATGGAGATACCGGTACCAGCGAGTTGACAGACTTCAGTACCGTGGTGGAAAGCAGATTTCCGTTTGGCCAGGGTGGGCATCTGGTGCTGCGTTTGGAGCCGGTGTTTCTGAGCGCCGGTCGGATCAATGCAACCGATTTCAATGCGTCTCAGCAGTTCGGGTCCAATGCGCTGGCCATCGTCGGTGGTGGTGTTGGCACCACACGTGAACAGCAGGACTCGGGTGTCGCCTTCTCGGTCGGCTACGAAAACGCCAGGCTGAAGCTCGACCTGGGGACAACACCGTTGGGTTTCCAGGTGGTGAACTTTGTCGGGGGTCTGACTTACAACGATGCCTTTGGTGACCTGAAGCTGAAGCTTGATCTGTCGCGTCGGCCGATCACGGACAGCCTGCTGTCCTATGCGGGCACCCGGGACGACGTCACGGGGCGCACCTGGGGCGGTGTGACAGCTACGGGTGGCCGAGTCGAGGTCGGTGTGGAGCAGGGGCGTTTCGGCCTGTTTGGTTACGGTGGCTTGCATGCCTTGACTGGCAAGAATGTGGTCAGCAACAACAGGTTTGAAATAGGCGGTGGTGCTTACTACAAAGTGATTCAGGATCCCGACATGGAGTTCACGGCGGGAGTCAGCGTCACAGCTTTGGGTTACAAGCGCAATTTGCGTTTCTTCACACTGGGGCATGGCGGCTATTTCAGTCCGCAGCGCTATTTCAGCCTGGCACTCCCGCTTGAGTTGTCGGGCCGTTACGGCAAAATGGCTTACAAGCTGGATGGCTCCATCGGCATTCAGAACTTCCGGGAAAACAGTGTGGCCTACTTCCCAGGCGATGCGACCCAGCAGGCCAATTGGGAAACCGTGGCCACCGCCAACTCGGTTGCTGCGCCGACGGGGGTGACCTATCGTTCCTTCTATCCCAGCCAGTCCAAGTCTGGTTTGGGATTCCGATTGGGTGCCGAGGCGGAATACCAGTTCGCGCCCCAATGGATGGTGGGTGGCAAGGTCGGAATCGACAACGCATCAAGCTACACCCAGACCAGTGGCATGGTGTACGTGAAGTACAGCTTCGACCCCATCTACACGGCTGCCAAATTGCCCGTCAAAACCATGAAGGTGGGGCAGTGACATGACGAGACCTGCGCGCAACATAATCTGTTTGCCCCTGGCGCTGGCAGTTCTGACGTTGGGGTTGACCGGCTGTGGAAGCTCGCAGCCGCAACAGGCCCCATTGACCTTTCCTTATGCGGTCAATGCACAAGGTTACGCGACCACCAGTGGGGTGGGCTTGGGTCAAGATCCGGCGGAGATGGCGGCCATCAATCCGTTTGACCCGATCGCGCTGAACAATCTTGCCGTTCTGGAAGCCTCTCGCGGTCGGTATCAGCAGGCTACCTCGTTGTTGCAGCGTGCAGTCAAGCTGGCACCGGCCCGCGCCGATATCGCCGCCAACCTCGCCAACTTGCAACGTTGGCTTGCACAGGCAGAAGGGCAGGCCATCCTGGGTTTGACACCTCAGCCGCTGCAGTTGCCTTACCAGGAGTCCGGGGTTCCCGACGTGCCGCCGTTGTGGGTTGCACCATCGTCGACCTCTCAGGCCAACAGACCTGTAATCCAGTCGGTCGTACCCGCTGGATCCGGGCGACCACCCGTCCTCGCCCAGCCAGAAACAGTTCCACCTCGCCTGAACCCTGCGCCGACGTTGTCAGCGGTGCCGCCCACTTCGCGCCCCACTTCACGCTGACGTAGGATGGCGTTGGAAGGCACCCTGTGGTTGGGTTTGATTCGGATCACAGGTGGGGTAGCAACGCCCCGACCGCCAAAGCCAACCCGTGCAAGTGAGCCGCCACGATGGTCAGTACGATGGGCGTTTGCAGACTGACGGTCGAATTGCGGGCATGTTTGAAGAGCCAACCACAGGCCAGCAGGCAGACCGGTGCCGACACCATCGACCACATGGCGGTCGACGGGTGAATCCATCTGGATACGCCCCAGGCGACCCATGCATGCGCAGCCACGCCGATGCCCAGATACATCCAAGCCACGCCTGTCTTGCCCAGCCTTGTGGCGAGCGTCCGTTTGCCTACCCGGGCGTCTGCATCGGCGTCCGGTAGGCCATTGACGAGCAAAATGTTGCTGACCAGCAGAGCGAAGCTCACACCCACCCATGCAGGGATGATAAAAAACTGTCCGCGCTGGCTGTAGTCGGCTCCCACGACGACCAGCCACCAGGCAGCAGCCACGGCAAACTCACCCAACCCCCTGGACATCAACTGCAGGGGCGGTGCCGAGTAACACCAGGCAATCAGCAAGCCAGTCAGTCCGATGACCAACAGGCCGCCTCCCACCTGTACCGTCAACCACACCCCACCCAATGCGCTCAAACCCAGCAGCGTCCACCCCCAAAGGCGGGTATCGCTGACGGACACCAGACCGGTTTGGATCAGTCGAGGCCCTCCGGTGAACGGGAAAACGCCCTGCTGGTTGGCCGCGTCAGCGCCACTGATGGCGTCGTGATAGTCGTTGAGTACGTTGGCTCCCCCGTGTGCCAACAAAGCCAATAAAAGCGTCACGCCTGCTGTGGCGGGGTTCACGGCATACCCGCAAGCCGCTGCGGTGGCAAATCCCAACAAACAGCCCACAGCTGTGATGCTCAGAAAGCCCGGGCGCAGCATCCGCCACATCAATCCTGCATGCAGTGGCTTCATGTTGTTCCAGTCATTGCTGGCGCCTTGCAAAATGACGTCAGGCCAAGCCTGCGGTTTGTCAGGTCAGCGTACCACCAGCACCGGCCGTGTGGAAATGCCGGCCACTTCCGTGGTCACACTGCCGGCCAGCAGACGCTTCAAGCCGCTGCGACCGTGCGAGCCCACCACAATCAGATCAGCGGCCACTTCGTCGGCAACCGCCAGAATGCCCTGAACGACATGGCTTTCCTCGACCAGACGCGCATCCAGAGGAATCCCTGACGCCTGCGACAGTTCATTCAAATGGCTGAATGCCTTGCCGGCCGCTTCGTGGGCCGCTGCCCGATAGCCGTCTAGCCCGAGTGGGTTCAGGCTGCCCAGGCCCACATATGGGTAAGGATCCACAACGAACGCGGCGGTGATTTGGCCGCCATGGATGCGGGCCAATTGGAATGCTTTCTGGGCGGCGTGTTCGGCGCTGGCAGAGCCGTCAGTGGCCAGGAGAATGTGTTTGAACATGTTGTTGGTAGGTCTGTTGAACGCTCAAGCACACATTGTGCACGCCCTGACAAGTGCAGGACATGAGCCTGCCCTCGGCTGTCACATGTTTCGCCGGTACTGCCCACCCACCTCGAACAGCGCGTTGGTGATCTGTCCCAGCGAACAGACCCGCACGGCATCCATCAGCACGTCGAAGACGTTGGTGTTGTGGATCACGGCCTGTTGCAGGCGCTTGAGTTGCACCGGCGCTTGCGCCGCGTGGCGGGTGTGGAAGTCGGCCAGACGGGTGAGTTGGCTTTGCTTTTCTTCCTCGCTGGAGCGGGCCAGCTCGATGGTTTCGGGCATGGTGTCGCCTTTCGGGTTGCGGAAGGTGTTGACGCCGATGATGGGCAGCTCGCCGGTGTGCTTCAGCATCTCGTAGTGCATGGATTCGTCCTGAATCTTGCCGCGCTGGAAGCCGGTTTCCATCGCGCCCAGCACGCCACCGCGCTCGGCGATCCGCTCGAACTCGGCCAGCACGGCTTCCTCCACCAGCTCGGTCAGCTCTTCGATGATGAACGCACCTTGCGACGGATTCTCATTCTTGGCCAATCCCCATTCACGGTTGATGATGAGCTGGATGGCCATGGCGCGACGCACGCTGTCTTCGGTGGGTGTGGTGATGGCTTCGTCAAACGCGTTGGTGTGCAGGCTGTTGCAGTTGTCGTAAATGGCAATCAGGGCTTGCAGCGTGGTGCGGATGTCGTTGAACTGAATCTCCTGCGCGTGCAGGCTGCGGCCTGATGTTTGAATGTGGTATTTCAGCTTCTGGCTGCGCTCGTTGGCACCGTACTTTTCTTTCATGGCGGTGGCCCAGATCCGCCGGGCCACACGGCCCATCACGGTGTACTCGGGGTCCATGCCGTTGCTGAA